>SKUN01000088.1 GCA_007129945.1 Bacteroidales bacterium | reverse complement strand
TAATTTAAAATTTCAGGGTGCAAAGTTAATAAAAAAATTGTTGGTTGTTGGTTATTTGGTTGTTGGTTAGTCGGCGCTGCGCGCCTCCAGTTGTTAGTTGTTGGTTCTCATGGGATGAGAACAGTGGGGGTAGCCCATAGACGGTGGACGGGGCATAGCGGTTATTCCTGGTTCACAACCCGCACTAACTCAAGTCTTTTCGGATTCACCTGGAGGATGCGGAAGTGCAATTTTCCGATCTGAACTTCCTCCCCCCTGGCGGGGATGCTCTCCATATAGTTAATGATCAGCCCTCCAAGGGTTTCATACTCTTCTGATTCCGGAAGGTCAAGGTCATACTTCTCATTCAGGTAGTCGATCTCCAGGCGGGCACTGAAGATATACTCTTTCGGACCGGTCTGCTTTTCGATGTTGTCTTCCATGTCAAACTCATCATCAATCTCACCGAATATCTCTTCAATGATGTCTTCAATGGTGATGATGCCGGCCGTACCGCCAAACTCATCCAGCACCACGGCCACGCTTTTGCGCTGCTGCAACAGGCTCTTCAGCAACTTGTTGGCATACATGGTTTCAGGCACCAGCAATACGGGGCGGATGATTTCGCGCACATTGTCAGGCTGCGAAAACAGGTCAAAAGCATGCACATAACCGGTAATGTCGTCAATGGAGTCTTTATAGACCAATATTTTGGACAGGCCCGTGCGGGAGAGCATTTCCCGGACCTTGGGAATCCTTTCATCTTCCGACACCGCCACCACCTCGGTACGCGGCACCATGCACTCACGAAGTTTTATATCCGGAAACTCAATGGCATTGCGGAAAAGCTGGATTTCGCGTTGCCCTTCCCTTTCTTCATCACCGGATTCACCGAACTCCTTCAGGAAATTGTCCATATCAATTGCATCAAACACCCTTTTACCCGAAGATACATCTTCGCCCACCACATGCTTCATGATGATGTTGGACAAAAACATGGTAAAACTGATGATGGGATACAATACATAATAGATCACCGTTACGGGCAGGGCAAAAACTTCAAGAAAACGGTTGGGATTGATGCGGAAAAGACTTTTGGGCAGAAACTCCGCAAAGATCAGGATTACCAGGGCGGAGATGAAGGTCTGCAACAGAAACACAACAAATTCAGCGTTAAGGGGAGCAGGCAAAAAGCGGTACAGAAGGGGTTCAAGCAAGGCCGCCGTGGCGATACCATATATAACCAGGGCAATATTGTTTCCCACCAGCATGGTGGAAATGAAGCTGGACTCGGAACGGACAAAGCGGGACAGCAATTTGGCAGCAAATGCACCCCCCTGCTTATCCACTTCCACCTTCAGCTTATTGGCTGCCACAAAGGCAATCTCCATTCCGGAAAAAAATGCGGAAAACAGCAGACTGACCAGGATAATTGTCATTGTATAGGATCTGTGCTTTGGGTTTCCTCTGTTGTGTGTTCCCTCCCCACGCCGGAGGCCGGACGCTCTTCGGTGCTCGCTGCGGGCGTCAGCTCCTCATCCGGGTCCGGGGCTTCTTCCGGGGTCACTTCCTGCGACCGCTCCTCATCCGGCAAGGGTGCCTCCACCGGTTCCGCCGCGGGCGACCGCTCCTCTTCCCCTTCACCCCGTGGCCGGGTTTCGGCCTGGAAGGTGCCCCTGGGGTTGGTGATCTTCCACCGGTCGAAGCGTTCATCCGATTCAAACCCTTCCCCGTAAAGGACCTCATCCTCCGTGGTAATTTTTACAAATTTATCAGAATAAATGGTTTCTTCCTTCTGATCCCAGATTAATTGTTCGGTATTGAGGCGTTCACCGGCCTCGTTGATCACCACCACATCGTTGTGGGCTTCAAAAATTTCCGGGTCGTCGTAACTAATCGCATATTTTGCCGACATGCTTGAAGTCTTGTTCCCGAGGGTATCATAAAACTGCACATGCAAGCCCCTGGGCATTTCCAGGTAAGGTTCCTCCCCCTCGTAACGGTCCATTTGCTCCGCGTTCAAAATCATCCGGGTATGACCCTGATCAGAGTAAACCATCTCCACATTGAAGACAGACTCCATCGGACCTTCGTCAATGCGGGTCAGCTCATCAATGGTCTGCAGGTCGCTCTGACAAGAAAATAGTACTGCCATCCCCAAAAGGAAAACAATGCTTTTGTATCGAATGCGGTTCACCATATATATCTGTTGCTATCTGGCTCTGATGGTTGTACTCCGGTTGATCCAGCAACCCACCCTGTAAGATTCGCCTTCACTGTAACCATGGAAGAAAATATCATCACGAATGGGGAAGTACTGGCGATAAATATTGGCCATTTGCATTGCCCGATCCTGTACAACCGGATCTTCAGCTGCCCGGGCAGCCTGCCGGAACATATCCACAGCCACCCAATAGGCGGTTTTTTTGGTAAAATCATTATCGCCACACTGATCGGCACTGGCCGCATACATCTCGCCGATCAGAATCAGCGGACGGCCATCGGTGGGATTCACCTCGTGTGCCTCATTGGCATAGGTACGTGCCCTGGCCATGCGATTCAGCTGCCTGTAGCTGGTTTCTGCAATAATCCAGTATGAACGGAAGATGCGATCCTGATTTTCATCCGGGCTGTCGTCCAGATAAAGCTCAATGGCCTGCTCGAAATAATCAATCGCAGACTCGTGATTTTCACGTTCACGCTCCAGCCGGCCCATCAGGAATGCTGATTCAGCGTCAGGCTGCAGCGCATACAAACTGCGCGTGGCATGATAAAAAAGTTCCGAATCGGTACATCCTGCATTATCAAGCATTTCGGTAATCCGCTCCAGAAGTTCAAGGTCTTCCGGGTTTTCCTCATACCTCCTTTCGAAGATGCCTACAAGTGCATCACAAGTGGCATACGGCTCAAACATCCTTTCAATATTGTTTTTGGCAGGACGGTAATAGCGTTCCTCTTCAGGATTATTCTCCAGGTTATATTCAATGATCTCCATGGCCCTTTCGTAGCGGAAGATAATCTCCGAAGGATCCATCGTTCCGGCTTCCACCTTGCGGATCACCGACTGGAAATTAATCGGCAACACATCCGCACTGGTCTGCATGCCTCGAAGCTCAATGGATTCCTCGGTCATGTCAATGAGTTCATCCAAACGACCGGGTTGAAGCCGATACAGGTCAGCCGCTTTACGTCCGAGCACCCGGCCTCTCTCGCCGAAATACTCAATGCGCTGATCATAC
Organism: Bacteroidales bacterium; assembly: GCA_007129945.1. GTDB lineage: Bacteria > Bacteroidota > Bacteroidia > Bacteroidales > UBA7960 > PUPG01. The sequence continues at coordinate 3,431 of SKUN01000088.1, read as the reverse complement.
AACATCATCAGGCTGTCGGCCCAGGCTTCCTGCGCTTCAGGAGTTTCGGCCTCCTGGAAAAAATAATTCATCATGGTGGAACCATGGATATATATGTTGACAGTGGCCGCCGGGCAGCTTTCGAACATGTATTTCCATGGTTCGTAAGCCATTTCGTAATTCCTCTGCCGGAAATATTCATCGTACAGACTCCAGTTCCTGACACATTGAACGCTGTCTGCCCCATAACGGTTGTCCCTGTCCTGTTCCGGGCGAACGGTTATTTCGGTGTCTTCAGGGCCGACAGGCGTTGAATCTGTTTCGGGAAGACTGGCGCACGCAGCAAAGAAGAGCGCCACGGCGAACAATGCGAAAAGTTTCATTGCTTTCATCTGGTTTGTTATCGTTGTTGGTTATGACGGTGTGCGAAACTTTCCCTATATCCGAATCCACCAGTTAACCGGCTTCACCGGCCCTTCATCAATGCGGGTCATCTGATTAATGCGCTGCAGGATGGTCTGCTGGTCGTCCGGCATGAAAAAAGCATTGCCATCCCCAAAAGGAAAGCAATGCTTTTGTATCGAATGCGGTTCGCCATGAAAATACGTTACTATCGGGCCCTTACACGCTACTATCTGGCCCTTACAGTTGTGCTCCTGTTAATCCAGCACTCCACCCTGTAAGATTCTCCTTCACTGAATCCATGGAAGAAAATATCTTCATTATTGGGGAAATACTGGCGATAGGTAGAAGCCAGCTGCCGGGCACGTTCCTGTACGGCAGGATCTTCAGCTGCCCGGGCAGCTTCATCGAACATATCCACAGCCACCCAATAAACCGTACTCCGGGTAAAGTCATCGTCGCCACAGCGATCAGAACTGGCTGCATACATCTCACCGATCAGAATCAGCGGACGGCCGTCAGTGGGATTCACTTCATGGGCCTCTTTGGCATAGGTCCGTGCCCTGGCCATACGATTCAGTTGCCTGTAGCTGGTTTCTGCAATAATCCAGTAAGAGCGGAAGATGCGATCCTGATTTTCATCCGGGCAGTCATCCACATAAAGCTCAATGGCCTGCTCGAAATAATCAATCGCAGACTCGTGATTTTCCCGTTCGCGCTCCAGACGTCCCATCAGGAAGGCCGATTCGGCATCCGGCTGCAGCGCATACAAGCTGCGCGTGGCGTTATAAAAGAGTTCGGTATCGGTACATCCTGAATTGTCGAGCATTTCGGTAATCCGCTCCAAAAGTTCAAGGTCATCCGGGTTTTCTGCATACCTGTCTTCAAACATGCCGACAAGTGCATCACAAGTGGCATAAGGCTCAAACATCCTTTCAATATTGTTTTTGGCAGGACGGTAATAGCGTTCCTCTTCCGGATTATTCTCCAGGTTATATTCAATGATCTCCATGGCCCTTTCGTAGCGGGAGATAATCTCTGAAGGATCCATCGTTCCGGCTTCCACCATGCGGATCACCGACTGGAAATTGATCAGCAACACATCCGCACTGGTCTGCATACCACGAAGTTCAACAGATTCTTCGGTCATGTCAATAAGTTCATCCACACGATTGGGCTGAAGCTGATACAAATCAGCAGCCTTACGTCCAAGCACCCGGCCTTTCTCGCCGAAATATTCAATACGCTGGTCATACACCAACATCAGGCTGTCCACCCAGGCTTCCTGCTCTTCAGCAGATTCGGCTTCCTGGTAAAAATACTTCATCATATTAGCGCCATGAATATAAATATTGACAGTGGCTGCCGGACAGTCCTCAAACATATACTTCCATGGTTCATAAGCCATCTCGTAATTCCTCTGCCGGTAATATTCAGCGTACAAACTCCAGTTCCTGACACATTGAACGCTGTCTTCGCCATAGCGATCGTCCCTGTCCTGTTCCAGGTAAACGCTCATATCGGCGGCTTCAGAGCCGGCATAAGCTGAATTTGTTTCTGCAAAACTGATGCCCGCGGAAAGAAAGAGCGCCACGGCGGTCAGTGCGAAAAGTTTCATTGCTTTCATCTGTTTGTATTATTGTTGTTGGTTATGATGGTGTGCGGGATTTTCCCTTTATTAATAGAACCTCCTCCTGATAAACCACTGTTCGTAGATGTTGATGCCAACGTTCAGGCGGTAAAAGTCTTCCTGCATTAAATGGCTGTCGTCAGATCCACGCCGGCTGTACTCAAAGCCAATGGTTACTCCATTAAAGGTCCTTCTGACTGGTATATTCAGTCCAAAACTTATGCCAAACTCATTCAGGGGGTCAGGATCGGGCTGGAAGTGGGCCTGTCCGTAGCGCAAGCCGGCCGAATAACGTATCCGCCGGAAGATGTTTGTATAAGTCTCCCTGGTAGGGGTAAACTCCACCCCCGCAGCAAGCTGGTAACTATTGTTGAAATCTTCCTGTTCTCCCATGATTTCATAAGATTCCCAGTTTTGCCACTGAAAATCCATCCCCGTACTCCAGCTGGGATTGATTTTGGCAAAAAACCCGGCACCCCAGTAAGCAGGCAGCGTCAGGGTACCCTCATCCAGCTCCCTGTATGAAATCGTGTCATAATCAAGCACCCCGGGAAGCGAACGCCGCAAAGTTTCCGATCGGTTCACCGTGGCATCTGTCTGGTTCCCGGCTGTAATACCGAAAGTAATATCACGTTCCGGAGATATCTCGTGCGTGTACTGAAGCCCGACACCCATGAGCCAGCCCTTTACCCTGTCGGTATTGATCAGGTTGGTGCGATATACACCCACGGAGTCAGACAATACGGAAGTTTCATTGTTGACATCCCCGAAAATGTAGGACATATTCACACCGGCCGAAAAACCGGGCATGAATTCAAAAGCACTGCCCAGGAACACCTGGTTCAGCCCTCCGCTGCCCTCATATATGTAATGTACTGAACCGGCCTCCTCCTGGCGGGCATCCCGGATCTGATACCCCACAGAACTATAAGGCTTCAGCCCGGCGGCAAAAGACCACCAGCTCGTCACGGGAAAACCGAAAGAGATGTGACCCAGCGAAAGAAAATCTGATTGCTGTTCAAAATTTTGTGTTTTCTGCTCATAAAAATGAGAAAACAAGGTGGTTTCAAACACAAAAGACTGCCTGTCAAAACCCGAATAAGATGCCGGATTGACATCGTTGATCGACATATTACTCTTATAACCAAGGCTTAGACCACCACCTCCCAGATTCTGGAAATAGTTATTGAACCGGAGCTCTCCAACACCAAACATGGAATATGGCATGTTGATGCGCGCACCCGCCACCGCTTCCTGACGGGGCAGGAGCAGGCTCCCGGCGCAAAGAATAGCCGCAATAAAGGTGATTCTAAAGATGTTGTACATTATGCTTAAGCATTAAATTCAATCCGTGCAGGACGACATTGTCGACTGCAAATATCCTATTTTTTAGTTTTTTGTCAAAGAAAATTGCATCCCC
>SKUN01000098.1 GCA_007129945.1 Bacteroidales bacterium | reverse complement strand
TGCCGGTTCAAAATAACGGTACTCATTAAATACATCATAGGTCGGCATCAACCCTTTGTGGTAGGTGGCCTGAATCTTCCCGTTTTCCAACAGGAAGGCCGTATTGCGCAAACGTTTTCCGTTTGGCCCCGGGTTGAAGGAAGGTGAACCGACAATGGCGGCAATTCCCTTGCAGGCATCCGAAATCTTCTCCACCTGCCTGAGACATTCACGAATGAAAACATCTGAGAAAAGCAGGTCGCGCGGAGGATACCCGCAAACCGACATCTCCGGAAACACGATCAGATCCGCCCCTTGTTTTTCCGCATCACGAATGGCCCGGAGGGTTAAGGCCGTATTGTAGTCAAAATTCCCCACATGGTAATTGGGCTGGGCAAGTGCTATACGCATAAAAAATTGCTTTATTAAACTGTCAATATCGGGATGAGTGCCATAAACCCCGAAAACGATTTGGTCTAGAACATAACCCCAAATGTGATTTCCAGGTAGTTAAGCATGGAGCTCGGGCTGGATGCATTGGGATCATAAGGGTTATCCATCTTCAGGACATTGGAGAAGCCATTGTTAAACACAAGCCCGCCTATCAAAGAGGTACGTCCTCCGAGACTGTATTCCAGGCCTGCACCGATGATCATGGCACCACGCATAAACCTGATCTCATTGGAAATGTCAACACCGGTACGGGAAACAACCGATCCATCAGGTTGCGGAATTCTCTCATCTGCTTCAGCCTTGGTGTTGAAACCCAGGCCCAGGCCAAACTGCCCGTAATAAGTTACATAACCGACCTCTTCTGTTCTGAGTTTAATGGTCAGCGGGAATTCAAGGTAACGCAGTGAATAGTCACGACTTTTATCGGTATCCAACCCATCCCTGCGGTACCTGTACTTCAGCTTCCCCCCGGTATGCAGTATATGCATCCCGGAAGATATGGCATAGCTCTCCGCAAACAGAAAGTCCGCAATCAGTCCGTAAGAAAACCCAATGGTAGCTCCATTACGCTCAAAACCACGTGTTTCCGGCCGATGCCAGGAAATATTCGGGGCAGCTTTCATTCCAAACATGAAACGAGGACCGTCAGCCTGCACATGAGGTGCAGCAAGTAACAGTACAAAGAAGAAAGGCAAAATCTTTTTCATAGTAAAATCATTAAATTTATTACCGGGGCATCCCCGGCTTGTTTCGTAAATTATCCGCTTTATTCCTATACTTTTGCCAAAAGCGTTACGTTTGCAATATTAAACAATAATAACGCGCCTTCGTTACGATCCGGTTATTTTACGGATGATAATCACCATTTGGCATATAGCACACGGCCGTATAAAGATAATCAATATCCATCGAAAATGATTAAACAAAAGATCAGAAGCATTTGTTTGGCAACACTGATAATTTTAGCTGGCCTGCTCTTTACGGGATGTTCCGCATGGGACAGGAAACCATTCTATGAAGCAGATATTTCCGGAACCAGGATTGACTCCATTCAGATCAGTCGCTATGAATCTGTGCTGTTCGAAATGAATCCTTTCGCACTGCACAGTGGGATCGAGCCCTATATTGATGAGTTCTCTTTTTTCCTGGGTGAAGGCATTGATGATCCGGAGCATGTTGAGCAATTATACAATTATGTGACAGACCCGCTGCTGAATGAGCTTTACTATGACGCCAGGGAGAAGTGGCCTGATCTGAAAAATCTGGAAGAATCGCTGACCCGCGCATTTCGTTTCCATAAATACCATTTTCCGGAAAGTGAAACGCCCAGGGTATATACCTACATATCCGGGATAGACCACCAGATGCCCGTCATTCATTCGGAAGGACATCTGATCATTGCTCTTGACACCTACCTGGGCAGTGACAATCCGCATTACGAAAAGCTTGGAATACCCAGGTACAAAACAAGGTGGATGCGGCCTGAACGCATACCTGCTGATGTGATGCAGGTAATGGCAGAAGAAAAACTGGCATTGATTGACTCCCGGCCGGAGACCCTGCTGGAACACATGATCCATGAAGGGAAGCGGCTTTTTTTCCTGGATTGCATGCTGCCCGGCACACCCGACTCCCTTAAGATAAAATACACGGCTGCGAACCAGCAATGGATGGAAAACAACCAGGGCCGCGCCTGGACTTACAAGCTTGACAATGAGCTGCTTTTTTCTTCTGACTTTGCAGCCATTCAAAAATTTATCAGAGAGGCTCCCTTCACCGCTCCCTTCTCTGAACATTCCGCACCCCGGACAGGTGTCTGGCTTGGATGGCAAATTGTCAGGGAATACATGCGCCGAAACCAGGAAGTAAGGTTACAGGAACTGCTTCACGAAACCGATGCAAGAAAAATATTAAACGAAGCCAGGTTCAGGCCGGATTAAACGATTTGTTGCAATCCGTGATCATGCCCAGTATCTCATCGCGCCCGCGGCCCGTTTTACCACTGCTCAGGATATAAGGAGGCAAGGGATCCCACTGTTCCGACAAGGTTTTCTTATAGGTTTCCAGGTGTTTTTGCAACCTGGATTCAGACAACTTGTCCGCTTTCGTAAATACAAGGCAAAAAGGAAGTTGATTCGTGCCAAACCATTCCAGAAACACAATGTCGTTCCGGAGAGGTTCATGCCGGCTGTCAATCAGGATGAAAGAGCACAGGAGATTCCGGCGCTTCAGCAAATAGGTCTGAATTACCTTCTCCCATTTCTTTTTAACAGCCACGGGGACTTTCGCAAAACCATAACCCGGAAGATCTGCCAGGTACCAGGAGCTGTTGATCAAAAAATGATTAATCAACCGGGTTTTGCCCGGTGTAGCTGATGTTTTAGCCAGCTTTCCATGACGGGTCACCATATTGATGAGGGAGGATTTCCCCACATTGGAGCGACCCAAAAAAGCATACTCCGGAAGATCCCCCGGGGGACAATCTTTCCAGTTGGAAGCACTTTTAATAAACTCAGCTGATTTAATTATCATATCTCTGTATACCCCGTTACAGGAAACAGGGATCCCTGGTATTTATTCTTTCTTCTTGTAGGTATTTACATGCCGCCTTGCCTTAGCATCATAAATATCAGCGATGGTGATCATAATGCCGGTTTCCTCTACCCCTCCGAAATCCTCGTTATAGGCAGTACCGAATGTTTTCATTGTAGGACTGAGCCCCATATAGGAGTTGATCAGCGGAGGGATATTCTCTTTCCGGCTCCTTACGTGCTGCGAGAGCAAACGGTAGTTCTCCTCAAAATTCTCTCCTGTGAACACTCCGGACAGCTGCTCTATGGGAGTGGTTATCGGCAAAGGCTCATATGGGGTGGCAAGCTGGTCAGCGTCAGGGAAAAACCGGTGCATGAAATACAAAATCAGGTCACGGGCGTAGGTATCAAAATGCTGGTACATGGTCACCTTACCCAGGAAATACTTCAATTGCGGATAATTAATCACCAGTCCGCCCAAACCGTCCCACAGGTTATCCAGGGAGTAAATGCTCTTCCTGTTTTCTTTTGATGGCTGGTAAGCCGGCTGAACAAAAGAACGACCGAGTTCTATGGTATAAGGCATGTACTCCCTGATGAACTGCCCTGAAAACCTGAACAATTTGGCCATGGCAATATCAGGTACCCCATCCGGCCGTTTGGGTGCATCCCAGCAACAAAGGAATCGGTATCCGCCAACAATTTCCCCGGCTGCGGGGTCCCATACAATCAGTTGCTGGTATGGGGTTTCGGACAGATCAAGGTCATCCAGGTCCAACTCTTTCCCGGTTCCTCCGCCCGCCTGCCTGAAAGAAATCTCCCGCAAACGCCCAACCTCGCGCAATACATTTGGTGCCGTATGGGCATCCACCACATAAATTTCGTTATTGCCTTTATTGGTGTGACGAAAAAATCGGTCACCGGTTAATTCAGCCATCAGCATTTCCCTGGACACAGGCTGAATTATATCCCTTTCTTTATCCTTCATCTGCTTTTTCATTCAGATTGATCATTAAATAACAAATTGCCGTCAGGCAGCCCGTAAACATGCGCTTTCATTTTCTGTGCCCACTGGTAATGGGTGTATTCTTTCGTAAAGGTACTATATGGAACAGGCTTTCCAAAGATAATACGGAGTTTTTTGTTTTGCTGCCTGAACATTTCATCAGGCAGGTACAGCATCTCCAGATTGAATTTAATGCCCAGCCGTTTACGCCATAATGCCAGTGTGTAGAAAAAATCGGAGTTTTTTCCGTCAATATACACGGGCACAATATCGCGCTTATGCTGAACAGCTTTCGTAATAAAGGTCTTTTTCCACTCCAGGTCACGGATCTCCCCTCCTTTCCTTCTGGAGACCAATCCTGCCGGAAAAATCAGCATCAGCTCCTCTGAAGCAAAACAAGCCTCCAGCGCTCGCACAAATTCCGCATTATTTCTGCCATGTTTATTGACAGGAACAAACAGCTCCTTCAGGTTATGTAGTTCCAGCAATATATCATTGGCCAGAAAACGAATATCTGAGCGCTTTTCCCCAATCACATGCATCAGCGCCATTCCGTCCAGCCCTCCCAGCGGATGATTAGACGCCACAATATAGCGGCCGGAAGACGGAATGTTTTCCTCATTCACCACTTCGATATCAAGCTCAAAGCGCTCAGCCAATATCCGCTCAATAAATTCAAGACCCGTAAGATGACGGTATTGTTCCAGGGCCTGGTTGATCTCCTCCTGGTGAACAACCCGCTTCAGGTAGCGAATCACCGGACGCGGAATAAGATGATAAGCCCCGCCCGCCCTGGATCGCAATACCTTATCGATATCAATCAGCTGTTGTTTTTGTTGATCTGTGTCGGTAGTCATGCTGTCTTCTCCCATTGGCTCCAAAAATAAGAAATAAGTTTGAAAAACTCACACGACGGTATGCCCTCAGGGCCACAAAGGCTCATCGCACTGACTGACAGCACCCACTTTTGCACCCCCTTTCGGGTATGCACCCAAGCGCCTGTATTTCAATTTTTTAACACATACAGACGTCCAATCTATCCAAAATTCAGCCAAAAAGTTATCAACAATGTGGTAAAAAGTGGTAAAAAGTGGTAAAAAGTGGTAAATTTATATCTATATTTACACTTTGAAAACAGATAAGCGCGAAAAAATGACACACCTCCTTGGTGAATTTGACTGCAGAATCGACACCAAAGGCCGCTTTATGCTTCCCTCGGGATTAAAAAAGCAGCTGGAGCCTGGTGACCAGGAGCGTTTTGTCGTTAACCGTGGCTTTGAAACAAACCTCACGCTCTACCCGGAGAGCGAATGGTTGAAAATATCACGTGAAGTTAATTCGCTGAATCTGTATAACAAAAAAAACCGGGAGTTCGTTCGCTACTTTTTCCGGGGGGCGAAAGAACTCAGGCTTGATCCGGCCGGAAGGCTGTTGTTACCCAAGTCGTTGACCGACTACGGGGGGATTCATAAGGAAATCGTTCTTTTTGCATATGGCAGGCGCATAGAAATTTGGGCAAAAGAGGCATACGAAGGCTTGCTGGCCAGTGAACCTGAAGATTTTTCCTCACTGGCCGAGGAAGTGATGGGGAAGGTTAATCAAACATCCGGAGGTGAAGATGTATCATAGTCCGGTTATGCTGGAAGCTGCCATTGACGGACTGTCAATGGTTTCCGGCGGCACATATGTAGACGCCACTTACGGTGGAGGAAGCCATTCAGCCGCAATACTGCAGCGGTTGGGTAACGGGAAACTTATCGCTTTCGATCAGGATGAAGATGCCCGGAGAAACATCGGGGACGATCCCAGGTTAACTTTTTTTGAGCACAACTTCAGGTACATAAAAAACATCCTGAAGTTTCACGGACATCTTCCTGTAGACGGCATCCTGGCAGACCTTGGTGTTTCATCGTACCAGTTTGACCAGGCGTCAAGGGGGTTCTCCACAAGATCGGACGGCCCGCTGGATATGCGAATGAACCGGCAGGCTGCAGTAAGCGCCAAAGATATCCTCAACAGCTATGATGACAAACAACTGGCCGGGTTGTTTTACACTTACGGTGAGTTGAAGAATTCACGCAGGATCGCCGCAGCCATCATAAATTATCGCCGGGAAAGACCACTGGAAACGACGGCAGAGCTTGCCGGCCTGCTGGAAAAGATGGCTCCCCGGGGGAAGGAGAACAAATTCCTTGCCCAGGTTTTCCAGGCCCTTCGCATTGAAGTGAACCAGGAACTGGATTCCCTGAAAGAACTGCTGATACAAAGCACTGAGGTCTTAAAAACCGGGGGAAGGCTTGTGGTAATCTCTTACCATTCCCTTGAAGACCGGCTGGTAAAGAATTTCATCAAAACAGGGAATTTCAGCGGAAATCCGGAAAAAGACTTTTTCGGGAATTTAATCCGGCCCCTTGAACCGGTAGGAAAAATGCAAACAGCAGGCAAAGAGGAAATCGTCCAAAACCCCAGGGCAAGGAGTGCAAAACTCAGGATAGCAGAAAAGGTTAATCAAAATGACAGGGAATAAATTCAAAAAACAGCAACAGGAAAAGGCCGGGACCGGAAATGGCCGCACAGGGCGCTTTTTTGCCGGACTGCTTGACGGCAGTTTAGTAACCGGCAAATCCGCCCCGAACCTGCTGCCATTTATATTTTACCTGTCAGGACTGGCCTTGTTCCTGATCTTTAATGCATACTACGCTGAAAGAAAAGCAAGAGAAGCAGATCAGTTACAACAAGAGATGACCGCCCTGCGAATCAGGTACGTTCAAACCAAATCCGAATATATGTACCTGACAAACCGCTCGGAAATTTCCAGAAGGCTAAGAAACCGGGGATTCATTGAACCCAAGGAGCCACCCAGGCAGGTATACGAACTGGACAAAGACAAAGGCCTGATGGACCGGCTTCTGGGACGGAACTGAGAATGAAAAAAGAGAATAAAAACCAGCTACGGGAAAAACAGGATCGTGGAACAAAAAAGCGACATACTGTGGAGAATTCGCCTGACCTATTTCATTATGGCAGTGATCGCCATGGTGATCATCGGCAAAGTTCTTTACATACAGCTTGTCGAAGGTGAATACTGGAAAGAACGCTCACGCTCCTCCTCCATGCGTTACGTAAACATTGAAGCTGCAAGGGGAGACATTTGTGCGGATGACGGCAGGCTGCTGGCCACCAGCGTGCCTGTATACGAGCTTCGCATGGACCTGAGCAACACAGTCACCTCTGATCAATTGTTTTATGACAATGTGGACTCACTAGCTTTCCGGCTTTCCAGATTATTCGGCGACCGCACCGAAGCCCGGTATCGCGCAGGCCTGGTTCGTGCCAGGCAAAACCAGGAACGTTATTACCTCGTCAAACGCAATGTAAGCTGGGAACAACTCTGGCAGGCACGCCAATTCCCCCTGTTCAGGCTGGGGCGTTTCGGAGGAGGTTTCATCGTGAACGAAAGAACAAGACGTGAAATGCCCTACCAGACGCTGGCAGCCCGAACAATCGGTTATGAACGTGAAGGAATCTATGTGGGGCTGGAAGGTGCTTACCGGGAACACCTGGAGGGGGTGCAGGGTAAAAGGCTGATGCAGCGACTAAGCGGCGGAACCTGGATGCCAATCAGTGACCAGAATGAGATCCGGCCCCAAAACGGCAAGGACCTCATAACCACTATCAATGTGGAAATTCAGGACATTACTGAAAAAGCTTTACTGAGACAGCTGGAACGATTCAGGGCCAATCACGGAACGGCGGTAGTGATGGAAGTGGCAACCGGAAAAATCAAAGCCATTTCAAATCTTCAGAGAAACCCTGCCGGAACCAGTTACGACGAAACGTACAATTTTGCAGTTGGCCAAAGCACTGAGCCCGGTTCCACATTTAAACTGGCATCTCTGATCGCTGCCCTGGAAGACGGCGTAATCAGCCCGGATGACTACATAGATACAGGTGCGGGAAGCATCACCTATTATAACCGGACCATGCGGGATGTCAATGAAGAGGGCCACGGCAACATTCCGGTTCGCGAAGCATTTGCCCTGTCATCCAATGTGGGGATATCCCAGATCATCTATCATGCATACAAAGATAACCCGGAACGTTTTGTGGAACGACTCCGTCGACTCGGACTGCACGAACCCCTGGGGCTGGAGATTTCCGGTGAGGGTCAGCCCATTATCCGGGACCCCGGAAGCCAGGGATGGTCGAACCTTTCCCTCCCATGGATGGCCATTGGTTATGAAGTGTCGCTGACCCCGCTGCAAACACTGACATTATATAATTCCGTGGCAAATAACGGCCGGATGATGAAGCCCATGTTTGTTAGTGAGATTCGCCAGGCCGGCAGAACAGTGGAAGAGTTTTCTCCAACCGTAATGAACCGCGCCATTGCGGGCAGCCGAACCATTCGCCAAGCGCAGGAAATGCTGGCCGGAGTTGTTGAGAACGGAACCGCAAGTAACATCCGGACAGAAGCTTACCCCATTGCCGGCAAAACAGGAACAGCCCAGATCGCACAAACCAGCCAGGGTTACAGGGGCCCTTCCGGCACTCACTACCAGGCCTCTTTTGTGGGATATTTCCCGGCAGACAACCCTGTTTACAGCTGCATCGTTATGATCAATAATCCCCGCGGATATATTTATACAGGCAGCCAGGTTGCGGCACCGGCTTTCAGGGAAATTGCAGACAAAATGTACGCTTCACAGCTATTTATGGCTCCGGAGGGAGAACAGGAAATAATGATGGCTTCATTGCCCGGATTCAGAAACGGCTACCTGCAAGACCTCCGGGACATTTACTCTCCATTTGATGTACGCATCATGGAGGACGCCGTTGAAAGCCAGTGGGGCAGGGCCACCATCACTGCAGACACCATCAGGCTGGAAGACCGGACGTTTATAGAGAACCTGGTACCTGAAGTGGTAGGAATGGGGCTGAAAGACGCCATTTTTGTACTCGAAAATGCGGGCCTGAGGGTCCGGTTTACCGGAAGGGGTATAGTCAGGAGACAAAGCATCCCCCCCGGCCGAAGAATCAATGCCGGAAACATAATTTACCTGGAACTGTCATAACAACCAACAACAATGGCACAAGAGAAACAGTTAAGTGATTTATTATACCGCACCGGGGTAAAAGAAACATGGGGCACACCTCACTGTGCAATTCTCTCTGTGACCGCCGATTCCAGGATGGTTAGTCCCGGAGCACTTTTTATCGCCGTAAAAGGGTTGACAACCGATGGTCATCAATACATCCACAATGCGATCCGGGCCGGTGCCAGGGCAATTATGTGCGAAACCATGCCCGGAGAACTGACTCCGGGCATCAGTTATATCAGGGTATCCGACACTACTTTCGGAATGGCTGTGGCCGCATCCAACTTTTATGACCATCCCTCAGCAAAGCTAAAGCTGGTAGGTGTAACAGGAACCAACGGCAAAACAACCACCGTAAGGTTGCTGTATGATACATTCACCCGGCTGGGACATACTTGCGGACTAATCTCAACCATCAGTAACAAAGTAGGAGCAATAGAATCAGATGCAAAGTATACAACCCCTGATGTTTTATCAACCAACAAACTCCTCAGACAAATGGTTGATGCAGGCTGTGAATATGCTTTCATGGAAGTGAGTTCCCACGCATTGATCCAGCGAAGAACAGAAGGCCTGTATTTTGCCGGTGCCATTTTTACCAATATCTCACACGATCATCTGGACTATCACCAGACCTTCAAGGAGTACCTCAGGGCAAAACAGTTGCTGTTTAATAACCTGGACAGTTCCGCTTTCGCCCTGACGAACCTGGACGACAAAAACGGGATGATCGTATTACAGAACACAAAGGCTGTTGTAAAGACCTACAGCCTGCGGGCCATGGCCAATTTTAAAGGAAAAATGCTTGAAAACAGTTTTGAAGGTCTTCATCTTCGTATCGAAAAGCAGGAAGTCTGGACTCAGCTGACCGGTCGATTCAACGCATACAATATTCTCGCAGTTTACGGGGCAGGTCGAATGCTCGGCAAACAATCCGAAAAATTACTGACTGCAATCAGTGCCTGTGAAGCACCGGCCGGCCGGTTCGAGTATTTCAGGAACAAAAACAATATTACAGGCATCGTGGATTATGCACATACCCCTGATGCCCTCGAAAATGTATTAAAAAACATCAGTGACCTCCGGGGAGGACAGGAAAAACTGATCACGGTCATCGGATGCGGCGGCGACAGGGATAAGGCCAAAAGGCCGGCCATGGCAACCATTGCCGCCGGTTACAGTGACCAGGTCATCTTTACCAGTGACAACCCCAGAACCGAAGATCCGGAAATCATCATCAATGATATGATTGCCGGACTGGATCCGGACCCGGTTCTGAAGAAAAAATTCATCCCCATTACAAGCAGAAAAGAAGCAATCAACGTGGCCTGTGTGATGGCCACAGAAGGAGATATCATACTTGTGGCGGGCAAAGGTCACGAAAAATATCAGGAAATCAACGGGGTCAGACATCCCTTTGATGACAAAGCGTTGTTACAGGAATTTTTAAACAGATAACCCATGCTTTACCCATTGTTTGAATTTCTGGATCAGACCTACGACCTTCCCGGTACCGGAGTATTTCAATACATCTCCTTCCGGGCCGGCATGGCCATTATTTTCTCCCTGTTTATTACCATGATTTCCGGAAAATATATCATTCAATTCCTTAGAAGGAAACAAGTAGGGGAAACTGTAAGAGACCTTGGGCTTGAAGGACAGGTAAGCAAAGCCGGCACTCCCACCATGGGCGGACTGATTATCATCGCAGCAATCGTAATCCCCACCCTGCTTTTTGCCAGGCTGAACAACATTTATATTGTATTGATGCTGATTTCCACCATATGGCTGGGCGCAATCGGTTTTATTGACGATTACATCAAAGTATTTAAAAAAGACAAAAAAGGACTGCACGGAAAATTCAAGATTCTGGGGCAGATTACCCTTGGGATTATTGTAGGAGCCACACTTTACTTTCATGACGGAGTAGTGATCCGGGAAAAACCGGATACCCCGCTGGAGTTTATCAGTACAAGTGAAATCCTGGAAATTGAAGGGGTGGCCGATCCGGACTCCCCGTTCCCGTTTGAATCGGTTAAATCGACCAAAACCACCATTCCCTTTTTAAAAGACAATGAGTTCGACTATTCCGTATTACTGAAGTTTCTGGGCCCCGGTTATGAACGCTGGGCTTTTTTGATTTTCATCCCCATCGTTATACTGATAATCACTGCGGTATCTAACGGGGCAAATATTACGGACGGGCTGGACGGACTGGCGACGGGAAATTCAGCGATCATAGGTGCCACATTGGGGGTACTGGCCTATGTATCGGGCAATATGGTATTCGCGGATTACCTGGATATCATGTATATCCCGCATACCGGGGAGCTGGTGATCTTTATCGCCGCTTTTGCCGGTGCCTGCGTGGGCTTTCTCTGGTACAATTCATACCCCGCACAGGTTTTCATGGGCGACACCGGAAGCCTGTCACTTGGAGGCATCATTGCCGTGTTTGCCATCGTGATCAGAAAAGAACTCCTCATTCCCATACTATGCGGTGTTTTCTTTATGGAAAGCCTCTCTGTAATCCTGCAGGTCATGTGGTTCAAGTATACAAAAAAACGCTTCGGAGAGGGAAGGCGCATTTTTAAAATGGCCCCCCTTCACCACCACTATCAAATGAAAGGCCTCCATGAGGCAAAAATTGTACAACGCTTTTTTATCATCGGGATCATGCTGGCGTTATTTTCGGTCATCACTCTGAAACTAAGGTAATGACATTGATCCCCAAATAACTAATAAAGAAATAAAAGACATAACGAACAAATGGATACTTTGGCGAAAGCATTAAAAGGAGAAGGAAACATCTACGGCAGCATGGCCGAAAACATTACTTCCCGGCTGCCTGATGTACGGAAGGAAGGGATCAAGGAGTGCCTGGGCGGTTTTCTGCATGAAGAGCATCGCCTCGAAGAAGTGGAGATGGTCAGGGGAATCACATTTATCAATGATTCCAAGGCCACCAATGTCAATGCGGCATGGTTTGCCCTCGAAAGCATGAACCGGCCTGTGATATGGATCGCAGGCGGACAGGACAAAGGAAATGATTACCGGGCACTGGCAGGAGTCGTCTCTGAAAAAGTAAAAGCCCTTGTTTGCCTGGGGGTGAACAACCAGAGGCTGAAAGATTTTTTCGAAGACCGCGTACAGGCCGTTTTTGAGGCAGAAACAGTCGGGGAAGCGGTCCGTACAGCTTACATGGCAGGAGCACCCAATGACATTGTTTTGCTTTCACCTGCCTGTGCAAGCTTTGATCGTTTCAATGATTATACCGACAGGGGCCGGCAATTCAAACAAGCTGTATATGATCTCTAGGTGAAGTCTATCAACAAGCTATATGCGATAAACATTCTGCAATATGCAAGCATTGCTTAAACATATAAAAGGGGACAGGACCATCTGGATCGTGGTAATTTTCCTCTACCTGGTATCCATCCTGGCAGTATACAGTTCCACAGGAACGCTGGCATATCGATTCCGGGAGGGAAACACAGAATATTACCTGATTAAGCACATGGTAATCATTTTGTTGGGACTGGGATTGATGTTCCTGGCCCACAGGGTAAAATACACTTACTATTCCAGGATTTCCCAGCTGGCTCTGGTGATAGCCATTCCCCTGCTTTTGTTTACACTCCTCAGAGGCACAACCATTCATGAAGCCAGCCGATGGATCACCCTGCCCATCATCAACGTGAGCTTTCAAAGTTCAGACCTGGCCAAACTGGCCATTATCATGTACCTTGCCCGTCTTCTGACCAGGAAACAATCCATCATCAAGGATTTCAATTCGGCTTTTCTCCCCTTGATCTTACCCGTAATGCTGGTCTGTGGTCTGATCATGCCGGCAAACCTCTCCACAGCCCTGGTATTGTTTGTTACCTGCGTGGTTCTGATGTTCATTGGCAGGGTGCGATTCAAATATATACTGGCCCTCACAGGGATCAGTTTAGCCGGGGCAGTGCTGTTTATTGTCATCATATCAGCCATGCCCGAAGGCGGACGGGTGGGCACATGGCAGAGCCGGGTTGACACATTTCTCGGAAAAGAAGGCCAGGACACCTACCAGACCGATCAGGCAAAAATTGCCATTGCAACCGGAGGGGTTATCGGAAAATTACCCGGTAATTCAACGCAGCGCAATTTCCTGCCCCAGGCCTACTCTGATTTTATTTACGCCATCATAATTGAAGAATACGGACTGGCAGGAGGGTTCCTGGTCCTGCTGTTTTATATGATATTACTTTACAGGGGGGTCAGGGTTGCCCACAAGAGCCCCGGAACCTTCGGGGCATTACTGGCAGCCGGACTGAGTTTCAGCCTGGTATTCCAGGCCATGGTCAACATGGCCGTGGCCGTAAACCTGTTACCGGTTACCGGGCAACCATTGCCGCTGGTAAGTATGGGGGGTACCTCATTGTGGTTTACCAGCCTGGCCATTGGCATCATTCTTAGCGTAAGTCGCACCATTGAACAGGAAGAAGAAATTGAAAACAACACAAATGGAAAAACGTACGCAACCGGAACAGTCGCTTAAGGTCCTGATTGCAGGCGGAGGCACCGGGGGGCATGTATTCCCTGCCATTGCGATTGCCCATGCAATAAGGGAAAGGGCCTTCAATACGCGTATCCTGTTTGTGGGTGCAAAAGGACGGATGGAAATGCGGAAAGTCCCGCAGGCAGGATTTCACATCATCGGGCTGGACATTGCCGGACTGCAACGACGGTTGACGTGGAAGAATCTGTTGCTCCCCTGGAAACTCCTGAAAAGTATGGCAGGGGCTAAAAAGATTGTCAAACGTTTCAGGCCCGACGTGGTAATCGGAGTCGGAGGCTACGCAAGCGGGCCGGTAGTTTGGGCGGCAGCCAGGCAAAAACGACCCGTACTTATCCAGGAACAAAACTCATTTCCGGGTATCACCAACAGGATACTCGGGAAAAAAGCAGACAAGGTATGCGTGGCCTATGGAGGGATGGAGGCATTTTTTGCCAAAGAAAAGATATATATTACAGGAAACCCGGTGCGGCAACAAGTGACAGACATTGCAGGCAAACGGGAAGAAGCATTACGCTACTTCGGGCTCTCCGACGATAAACCGGTACTGTTGGTAACAGGAGGCAGTGGTGGGGCCAGAAGCATTAATGAAGGGGTGGCCCATAACCTGCCGGGGCTGAAAAAGGAAGGAATTCAACTGATCTGGCAGACAGGAGCTTTTTATTTTGATGCTGCAAAAGAATCAGCAAAAAAAACAGGAGAAGATAAACTATACATTAACGCTTTCATCGACAGGATGGATTATGCGTATGCAGCTGCAGATGTGGTAGTCAGCCGTGCAGGCGCCATTGCAGTATCTGAAATAAGCTCCGTGAAAAAACCTGCCATATTCATTCCGTCGCCCAATGTGGCCGAGGATCACCAGACCAAAAATGCGCAGGCACTGGTCAACCATAACGCGGCAAGCCTGCTGAAAGACCATGAGGTAAAAGATCGCCTGGTAATGGAAGTAAGTGCCCTGATGTTTGATGAAAACAAAAAACAACGCTTCAGAGAGAAACTGGCAGGTCTGTCCTATCTGAATGCTGCAGACGTCATAGCCGGTATAGCACTTGACCTTGCCTCGAAAAAACGTTCCGCGGCCGGGACAAGCGTTAAGACCAACGGCAGAAAAACAACAAACAAATGACCGACATTAACCACATAACGCACATTTACTTCCTGGGCATCGGAGGCATCGGCATGAGCGCACTTGCCCGGTATTTCTATACCCGCGGTGTAAGTGTTAGTGGTTACGATAAAACCCCCTCCCGGCTGACCGTTGAACTGCAGGAGGAGGGAATCAAAGTGGTTCATGATGACGATCCGGGCACCCTTGAAATAATGCCTGAACTGGTGGTTTATACCCCAGCCATCCCATCATCGAATACACTTTTCCGGCATTTCAGCAGCCACAATATCCCCATGCAGAAACGGGCGGAGGTACTGGGGATGATCTCAACAGGCATCCCCACCATTGCCGTAGCAGGCACACACGGCAAAACAACCATCAGTGCCATGCTGACGCATATTCTCAAAGTGGCAGGTATTCCATGCATTTCCTTTCTGGGAGGCATCAGCACCAATTACAACTCAAACTACGTGGGTGAGCCAAATCCCCGATTGATGGTAGTGGAGGCCGATGAGTTTGACCGGTCTTTCCTGCATCTTTCGCCCCGGCTGGCATTGATCAGCACCATTGACACAGACCACCTCGATGTATACGGGAGCAAGGAAGCACTGACAAAGAATTTCGCCAGTTTCGCAAACAAGATCCACCCCGGAGGATCCCTGGTAGGGAAGAAAGGGATTGCAGAAAAAATTGGTTTTACCGGCAAGTATTACAGTTATCATCCAGCTGATATGGCGGACTACAGACTGAAAGACATTGAACTGCACCGGGGACGCTACAGAGCGACTATTGAAGGGGAACTGCACATCGAAGGGCTGGAACCGGGACATCCCGGAATACACAACCTGGAAAATGCCCTGGGCGCAGCTGCCCTTGCCCACCAGGCAGGCGTAAGCGCAGAAAAAATAAAGGAAGCATTGCAAAGTTTCAACGGGGTAAGACGACGGTTTGAAATCTGCCTGCAGACAGAAAATGTGGTATATGTAGACGACTATGCACACCATCCTGAGGAGATCAGGGCCTGCATATCCTCGGCAAAGGCAATATGGCCCGGGAGAAAAATTACGGGGGTCTTTCAGCCACACTTGTTCTCACGTACAAAAGAACTGGCCGCTGAGTTTGCAGAAAGCCTGTCGGCATTGGATGAACTGATTCTGATGGACATCTACCCTGCAAGAGAAGCTCCCATAGAGGGAGTCAACGCCCGGATGATACTTGACAAGGTAACACTAAAGCAGGCAGTTTACTGCCGGCGCGAAGAATTACTTGACCTGCTGGAAGAAAGAGAAACCGATGTGCTTATTACAATGGGTGCCGGCGACATTGACCGCTTTGCAGGACCAATCACACAAATACTGAAAAACAAGGCATTGTCATGATGAGAAAAATCATACATATCGTGCTCTTAATCCTTTTGCCCGCCGGATTGTTTTTCATGCTGGGCTTTGCCACAAGCAGTAACCTGCAGAAACCCTGCAACCATATGTCTGTCAATGTAAGCAGTCATAACGGGAATCATTTCCTCTACCCGGCTGATGTCAGACAAATCATCATTGAGCGACTGGATACCGTGGAGGGAAAAATGATGAGTCCTGAGCTGCTTTTTGAAATAGACCAGATTGTGCAGGGCATTCCGCATGTGGATAAGGCAAGCACATACCGCACAATCAATAATGAACTGAAAATTAACATCACTTTAAGGGATCCGCTGTTACGGGTAGTCAACAGCCAGAATCAAAGTTTTTACATCGACAGAAACGGGGACATATTTCCCCTCTCAGACTACTACACGGCAAGGGTGCTGATCGCAACCGGCCGGATCCGGACGGAATACGCTCCCGGTAAAAACATTGCAGAACCGGGTGAGGAGACAGAGGAGTCACTGCGCAGGCTTTACAGGCTGGCCAGTTATATTGATCAGGATGATTTCTGGAAGGCCTTCATTGACCATATTTATGTCAGGCCAAACGGAAAATTTGAATTGACGCCGAAGAACGGTGCACATATTATTGAGTTCGGGCATGCCGACCAAATAGAGAAAAAGTTCAGTAACCTCAGGAAATTCTACCTGAATACACTGCCACAAATCGGGTGGCATCACTATAATGTAGTAAATGTTGAATTTAATGATCAGATCATTTGCTCAAAATAAACAACTATGGAAAACCAGGAAATCATTGTAGGTCTTGATATCGGCTCCACAAAAATCGCATGTATTGTCGGCCGAAAAAATGAGTATGGAAAGGTGGAGATCCTGGGCATGGGGCGTGCCGACTCCCTGGGTGTGAACCGTGGCGTGGTGGAAAACATTCAGCACACCGTGAACTCGATCGGGAAAGCCGTAACAGAGGCAAGCCAGACATCCGGCGTGGAAATTCACCTGGCCAATGTCGGGATTGCCGGTCAGCATATCAGGAGTCTTCAGCACCGGGGGAACATCATGCGCAACGACATTGAAGAGGAGATTTCCAAAGAGGACATCGACAACCTCATCGAAAACATGTATAAACTTGCCCTGCCACCCGGGGAAGAGATCATCCATGTAATTCCCCAGGAGTACATTATTGACGGCCAGCAGGGAATTCGGGAACCCATTGGCATGTCGGGCAACTGCCTGGAGGCCAACTTCCACATTATAACCGGCAAGGTGGCAGCCGCGAAAAACATCCAGAAGTGTGTGGCCAAATCGGGCCTGAACATCTCCGATATCATCCTGGAACCTTTGGCTTCCGCAGAAGCAGTCCTGAATGTACAGGAAAAAGAAGCCGGTGTCGTGCTTGTTGATATCGGGGGGGGGACCACTGATATGGCCATTTTCCAGGATGAAGTGATCCGGCATACGGCTGTCATCCCCCTTGGGGGTAACGCCATCACCGAAGATATCAAGGAAGGCTGCTCCATCATCCGCAATCAGGCTGAAGCCCTGAAGAAAAGCTTCGGCTCGGCCCTGGCCAGTGAAAACAAAGACGAGGAAATTGTTTCCATTCCCGGGCTGAAGGGCCGTGAACCAAAAGAAATATCATTGAAAAACCTGGCCCATATTATCCAGGCGCGGATGGAGGAGATCATCGAGCATGTATATTATGAGATCAAGACGTCAGGATATGAAAACAAGCTGATCGCAGGCATTGTACTGACCGGAGGCGGAAGCCAGCTTAAGCATGCTGCCCAGCTGACAGAATTCATTACAGGGATGGACACCCGTATCGGTTATCCCAATGAGCACCTGGCCAAATCACCCACAGGGGAAGCTGGCAGCCCCATGCATGCAACGGGAGTGGGGCTTGTAATCAAAGGGTTTCAGAAAAGCGGGATACAGGAGCTCCGGCAAAAGCAGCACAAGAAAGGAAGGGGCAAAAGCCGGCCCCAGGGAGAAAGCTTTTTTGAGCGGATCTTCTCAAAAGGCAAAGATTTTTTTGAAAGTGACGGCGATAATTAGTCACTTATTCAGTTGTTCACAAACGCTGTTAATAAATAATGGAAAACCCCATCATTTAAATGATTACCCGAAAAGCTGAATTATTTACCTTCAACACCGAAAAATATGACCTCAGACATGATTAAATTCGACCTCCCGAAAAACCAGTCCTCCATCATCAAAGTAATCGGCGTAGGTGGAGGAGGCAGCAATGCAGTTAATCACATGTTCCGGCAGGGAATAGAGGGTGTTGACTTCATTGTGTGCAACACCGATGCCCAGGCCCTGGATAAAAGCCCGGTTCCCAACAAAATCCAACTGGGGATCAACCTCACCGAAGGCCGTGGGGCCGGCAGCATCCCCGAAGTGGGAAAAAATGCAGCCATTGAAGACATTGACCGGATCAAGGAAAACCTGGGTTCCAACACCAAAATGCTGTTCATTACAGCCGGTATGGGCGGCGGCACGGGAACAGGGGCCACACCCGTGATCGCCAGAGCCTCCAAGGAGTTGGGAATACTCACTGTAGGTATTGTTACAATCCCCTTTTCCTTTGAAGGACGGAAGCGGAAGCAACAAGCTGAAGAGGGTCTCAGAGAGCTTTCAGAAAGTGTGGACACTTTACTGATCATCTGCAACGATCGCCTGCGCGAATTGTACGGCAACTTGTCCGTTACAGATGCTTTTGCAAAAGCAGACAATGTGCTGACCACCGGAGCCAAGGGGATTGCGGAGATCATCACCCTGACCGGAAACATCAACGTGGACTTCGCAGATGTGCGCACAGTGATGTCCAACAGTGGGGTGGCCATCATGGGAAGCGGCCATGCAGAAGGAGAAAGCAGGGCCATAAAAGCAGTAGAGACCGCCCTCTCCTCTCCCCTGCTGAATGACAACCAGATCAAAGGGGCTAAAAACATTCTGCTGAATATCACAAGTGGCAAAGAGGAGATCCTGATGGACGAGATCACGGAGATTACTGACTATATTCAGGACGAAGCCGGTGCCAGTGCAGAGATCATCTGGGGGCTCGGACAGGACGAAACCCTCGAGAACAAAATAAGCGTTACCCTTGTCGCCACAGGATTCAAGGGAGCCGATGAACTTTATGAGATCAGGGAACCAAAAAGAGAGAAGAAAGTACTGTCACTGGAGGATGAAACAACCGGACAAAGAAGCCTGGAATGGGAAGGCCCGCACAGCCAGAAAGAGCCCGAGACAGAAAAGATGGTGCTCAAAGAGCGAAGCAGTGAAAATGGGCAAAACCAGGATGAGTATACCCCTGCAGCGTTTCCCCGGAAACCCGTATCCGGCAGCTCCCTGGACGAATTCAGGCGAAACATGGCGGGACGGCATACCGCGATGCCCGAAAGCTCCCTGGATGATGACACCCGGGTATCAGAAGAAGACATCCAGGAAAGAATCCGGGAACGTGAAGAACGACTGAGACACCTGAGTATTCAGTTAAAAACACCGGAAGGCCTGGCAGACCTGGAAAACCAACCGGCTTTTGTCAGAAGAAAGGTTAACCTTAACCCGGTTCCTGCCAGTAATGAGTCACAGATTTCCAGGTTTACCCTGAATGAATCCGGGGAAAAAAAGACACAGATCAAGTCAAATAACTCATTTCTCCACGACAATGTAGATTAGGGCTGCAGAATTGTTAGTCAATTACCGCATTTTATTTGTATCTTTGCGGGGACAAAACAAACCACCTAATTTAGTCGTAATTATATGATTCACAAACCTGTAACAATGATTGGCCTCATCTTATTTCTGATGACGATGGGGTTTGTCTTCAACGCCTGCGATACGGAAACCCCGGAACAACGAGCAAAAAAAGACAGAGAGAAAATCATTGAGTACCTTAAAGAACATGACATGTACGATGATGCCGAGGAGCACTCATCAGGCGTATTTTATGTAATTGAAAAAGAAGGTAGCGGAAGCTATCCCAACAATAACAGCATCGTTAAAGTAACTTACCACGGTTACCTGCTTGACGGGGAAATGTTTGACAACCGTTTTGAGTCCACGATGCGCCTTACCAACCAGATCCGGGGAATGCAGATCGGCCTGACTTTTTTTCAGCGTGGCTCAGAAGGCTGGATTCTCATTCCGTCAGAACTTGGTTACGGAGAATACGGAACAGTGGGAATTCCGCGTAACGCCAATCTGGCTTTTGAGGTAGAAATGATTGATTTCAACTAGTTTACAACAATACGATAAATACAAATTAAAATGGCCAGTAAAAAAACGCTCAAAAAAGATATCAATTTTCTTGTTGACGAAGTTGTCGGCACTTGCCTGATGCGTCAGGAAATGCATTCCAATGACAAAAAAGAACAGGAGAAAATGGATGAAAAGATCAAAGATATGCTTCACTTTCGTGAGGAGATGATCACAAAAGTCAACCAACCTGACATTGTGGGAGACGGCAAAACCCTGAGAAGCTATTACAGCGATCTTTATAAAGAGTTGCTAGACAAGGTAAATGGCGCTTTTGAAGAGTTAGAGAGTAGTACAGAATAACATTTTAAACACATACACCGACCTCAAAGGCGCTGCTGCGCCTTTTTTGGTATGTGGCAGCTGAAAGAAAACATGGAAACAAACAAATCAGACAAAGGCAGAGGAAAGAACAAATCCCAAAGGCCGGGCAGACCGGGCGGATCAGGAAGAACAGGCGGACAAGGAAGATCCGAAAGGCCGGGCAGACCGGGCGGATCAGAAAGAACCGGCGGACAAGGAAGATCCGAAAGGCCGGGCAGACCGGGCGGATCAGAAAGAACCGGCGGACAAGGAAGATCCGAAAGGCCGGGCAGACCGGGCG
>SKUN01000089.1 GCA_007129945.1 Bacteroidales bacterium | reverse complement strand
TTTTGGGAGTGATCGCCGGCAGCATGACCAGTACACCTGCACTGGCTGCTGCCGACGTCAAAACCGAATCGGATGCCGCCTCGGTGGGCTATGCCACGGTTTATCCCCTTGCCCTGGTCCTGATGATCATTTTTTCACAGATTCTGAGTGTGATATAAAAAGAGGACTGCTCCCCCATCCCATATTACTCGTCATGCTTTTTGACAAAGCAACCGGATGCTGGGAGCAGCCCCAATGATCTGATCAACCCTTAGCCTATTCCTTCGGAACAATCACGATCACCCTTTCATGGCCGTATTTATCCATGGCTTCCTGGCCCCTTAATACCCTAACAGACTCAATATCGGCAGGGACAATTAATTCGTCCAGGTCGTTAAGGGCCTCACCACTCCGGAGAAACTGCTCCTCACCGATCACGATCAGTGCTTCCGTAGCAGATAGATTTCCTTCTGATTCACCGGAGGGGGTTTCATCGTTGAGCAATGTGAACCGCACAGGCATATTAAACCGCACACTCACTTTCTCACCACGCTGCTCGCCAGGTTCCCAGCGGGGCATTTTGTTCACCACACGCAGTACCTCCTTATCGATATCAGGGTGTAACCCCCGGAGGATTTCGGCATCTGTGATTGCCCCGTTATGCCGCACAACAAAAGACACAAAGACGGTTCCCTGTACTCCTTCCTCCCTGGCAGAATTGGGGTACCTCAGGGTTTCCTCAAGGAATAGTTGCCTGGCTTTTTCCCCGCCCGGGAAGCCAGGCGGATTTTCAACTACGGTAAATATTACATCGGTGGCGTAAGCCGCTTCCTGTGCAGCTGCTTCAAGTTCCGCATCGATGGCCTCCTTGCTGGTTTCGTCGTTGCATGAATGGATCAATAACGCCGTCCCAAACATTGGGATAGCAATTAACATACTGATTAGGGCCCTTTTACGGGAACCCTCAAAGGTTTTGTTCATCATCATGATACGTTTTTTTAAAGATGGATAATTGAAGGGATTGGTAACTGGCAGGCTGAATCCCCGAAAGGATACATCCAGCAGGAGTCGCTGGTAGGAAATTTTATCTGTATGCTGATCAAGCACATAGCGGTCGGCCTCAAACTCATGCTGCATTTTCAGCTCTTTGCGTAAATACCAAATGCCGGGATGAAACCAGAAAAGCACGGTAAGGGCTTCCACAAAGATCAGGTCCAGTGAATGCCATTTACGGATATGAGCCCGCTCGTGCAGAATGATCTGTTTAAGTTCCGGACCTGAAAGCAGCTCTTCGGGAATGAAAACACAGCCAAAGAAAGAAAACGGAGCAACCCTTTTTTTTACGGGTAGCACTGTGCAACCCTCAATAACTACCCGTTTACTGATGCGTATTCGGGTTGCCAGATATATTAAGCTCACAAGCATCCGGAGTAAAAAAAGTAGAGATACCGTGGCAATGATATACAACAGTATCCTGCGGGAAGCAAACACTTCAAACAATCCGCTGCGGGCATTCTCCAGACCCGAATAAGCTCCGGAAGATGCATTGACCACCACTTCAGGCAACATCGTCGCCCCGGCGGGTGATCCGCTGGCCGCCACCAGCCCGCTTACAAAATGCCCGGACCAGGAAAACAGCAAGGATGCAGACAAGCCAGTGATTACAAACCATCTGTTTTGGGAAGGAGTTCCTGTTTTACGCACAAACACGGCATAAACAACCGCGATAATCGCCAGGTAAAGCGATGCCCAGAATAAATAACTGCCGATTGTTTCCATTTTTTTAAATGATTAAGTGTTCCCCCTATTGCTTATTGTCGACCGCACCCCTGATATTACTTCCTATTTCTTGCTGCCGATCTCATCTTCGATAATGCGCTTAAGTTCTTCAAGTTCAGAGGCGGTGAGTCCCTTTTCATGCGAAAAAAAAGACACCATCTGTCGCAGAGAGTTCCCAAAATACCTTAGCATGATCCCTTTCATCATCACCCGGGTATAGGTGGATTTATCTATGAGGGGATAATATTCATGGGCTTTACCATAAGCTTTATGCCCCACAAACCCCTTTTCTTCAAGAATTCGTACAATGGTAGACACGGTGGTATACGCGGGCTTCGGCTCGGGAAAATGCACGAGGATGTCTTTGATAAATCCTGACTTGATCTCCCAGAGGATCTGCATTACCTGTTCTTCTGCTTTAGTAAGTTCTTTCATTGGTTGTTGGTTAGTCGGCGCTGCGCGCCTCCGGTTGTTAGTTAGTTAGTCGGGAGCTATCACCCCTCCGGTTGTTGGTTCTCATGGGCTGTGGATTGAGAAAGATGCCTATGATTCTAAAAACGGCTCAGGCAGTTATTGGTTGTTAGTTGGTTTTAGGTTTAAAAGCTCTATACAAATATAACTAATTTTTTAGTTTTACAACTACTTTATTAGTTTTTTATAAAATCAGCACAAATACCTTGCCAGTATTTTTGCTGTGAATATTTAAAGGAAAAACTACAGTGCTTAGTCTCCAAACATTGCCCAAAGAGCATATACCAAAGGAAGCCACCAGGAGGTTGACCACACCTGGTGACTAACTGCATATGAGATAGAATCATGTACGAAAGTACTCTGTGATCGCCCGATCACACGAGGGAGTAAAGGTGCTGACGGGGGGATTCCTTCTTCCTGTCAAATCAGGGAAGAGTGGGAAAAAATCTGCCTGATTGTGTCCCTTTTACCGCGAATCCCGGTAATTGAAAAAATGAATTAATTTTTTATACAACGGACAGAGTAGCCCCACCTCTTTGGACTCAGATTGTTATATACGTTTGTTTTATTGTAGTCTATCCGGCGGTACCACACGTCGTCCGAATTATTTTCAGTAGCACTCCACCAGTAACCGTATTTCCCAAGATGGACATACGATCCTTCATCCCGGAAAATATAGACATGACCACCTGGAAGGGCTGAAAAACCGGATTCGTTGGTGGCTTCGGAATTGGGAGCAGCCCATAAACCGGTTCCGTTTTCTGCCGTACCACTGGTTCTTAGCTTTCCGGCACAATAGTTTGCACCGCCGAGGTACGTGGTTAATTCCTCCCAATCGGCATCAGTGGGCAAACGCCAGCCTGGAGGACAGGCATTAATAGCTGCAGGCCAGTTGTATAATACTCCATATGTGTTATAATTATCGGTGGCTTTGGCATCATTCACATCTGTACCCTGATAACCATACACGTAATAAAAGGGTGAAGAATTTGAAAGGCCGCCGGAAGATGTGACACTTGGCAAATATTTCAGGTTTTCTGCCATCCAAACCTGGTCACCGAGGCTCACGGTCTGGTAAACATTATCATCGCGAGAATCAGTAAACATACTGTCGTTATCATTCTCATCATCACTTTTCTCGCAACTACTTACAAACGCGGCAAATACGCCTGTAAATAATAATAAGTAGACCGAAAAATTTTTTTTCTGTTTCATTTTTCTGAAATTAAATGGTTAACGCTTTTCTGAATTGTTCAGTTCGAATCAATGAATCAAGGCTGCATAAAGGCTAATTTCCAATGAATCAAATGTAAATATTTTTATTGTTTTTTATGTAAATTTACGTATTTACTCTATAGATAATTCTTTTCTACGTTTTTTTTAAACAAAGGCCGAATCCTTACGGGTTGACACTATTTTATTTTGCTTATTATTTTATTGCTCACCTGACAATACAGGAAAAAACCCACACAGGTCTCTCCAATCCACACAACTTAATCCACCTACCAGTAGAAAGCTTATGCGCAAAATTTTCTGCCAGAATAAACCATCCGTTGGCATCAATTAAAAAAGACTCGTATATTTGAAAACAAACCATTTAACCAAACAACCAACAACCGGAGGCGCGCAGCGCCAACTAACCGGAGGGGGCGATAGCCCCCGACAAACCAACAACTGGAGAGGGCGTCAGCCCTCGACTAACCGGAGGGGCGTCAGCCCCGACCAACTAACAACTGGAGGGGCGTCAGCCCTCGACTAACCAACACGTTATGACTACAAACCTGATAAACAACCCCGAAAAAATACGCCAGATTATCGACAAATGCGATACATGCTATGTAGGCATGACGGATCCTGAAGGCAAACCCTATGTGCTTCCTTTTAATTTCGGGTATGAAGAGGGATTTATTTATCTGCACATGGCCCCACAGGGGAAGAAACTGGGCATTCTGGAAAACAATCCGAATGTATGTGTGGCATTCAGTACCGACCACAAGCTTTTTCACAGGAACGAAGAGGTGGCATGCAGTTACGGCATGCACTATCGCAGTGTGCTGGCCTATGGAAAGGCAGAGTTTGTAGAGGATTACGATGAAAAGGTACACATCATGAATGTAACCATGCGCAAATATACCGGAAAGGATTTTGCTTACAACCCGCCATCCATAAACAATGTATGCATTATCCGGCTAAGGGTGGAAAAAATTGAAGGAAAGCTTTCCGGTTATTTTTAGCCAAAAGATGTTTTTCTGAGGGAAATAATTCAACGAGCAACACGATAACCCGTCAAACCACCGGCACAGCAAAGCAACACAGCACAGCAACAGGGAAACATGGCCCCGGATCATTCACCGGATCATTCATTCATCAGCTGCCAGAGGCGGTCTTTCAGCGATTCAATGCCTATGGTGGTATGGGCCGAGATAAAGCTTTTCGCCACATCAGGCAACTCCCTGTCCAGTTTCTGCTTTAATGCATCAATGCCTTCATCAGGAATCAGGTCGCACTTGGTCACAGCCAGCATTCTTTGTTTATCCAGCAATTCAGGGTTATAGGCTTCAAGTTCATTCAGCAAAATAAGGTATTCCTGTTCTATCTCTTCCTTATCCGCGGGCACCATGAACAGCAGTAAGGCGTTGCGTTCAATGTGACGCAAAAACCGATGCCCCAGTCCTTTTCCTTTATGCGCCCCTTCAATTATTCCCGGAATGTCAGCCATGACAAAAGAGCGGCTGTCGCGATAGGGTACCATGCCCAGGTTGGGCACCAATGTAGTGAAAGGGTAATCGGCTATTTCCGGCTTTGCCGCACTGACTACTGACAACAACGTTGATTTTCCTGCATTGGGAAATCCGACCAGCCCCACATCCGCAAGCACTTTCAACTCCATGACAAAAAAACGCTCCTGACCGGGTTCACCGGGTTGGGCGTAACGAGGCGTTTGCCGGGTACTTGATTTAAAATGCACATTGCCCCGCCCCCCTTTGCCACCAGTTAGTAAAATATGTTGTTCTCCGTCTTTTGTAACCTCAGCAACAACCTCTTGGGTGTCAGTGTCCCTGACCACCGTCCCCAAAGGAACCTCGATCGTGACATCCTTGCCGGAAGCCCCTGTACTGCGCTGTCGACCTCCCGGTTTTCCTGCTTCTGCAGATAAGTGACGGGTATACCTTAAGTGCAGCAACGTCCACAACTGGCTGTTGCCCTTTATGATAATATGACCGCCGCGTCCACCATCTCCCCCGTCAGGACCTCCTTTGGGGATAAATTTTTCACGACGGAGATGGGTAGACCCTGCTCCCCCCTTACCTGAACGGCAATGAACTTTGATATAGTCAATAAAATTCGCGTTCATCAAACAATGGCTTTAACGCCTCTAATTCCGGTTGTGTCTTATACTTTTTGTTTTGCCAGAAAGCCATCAACCGCTTTGCATATTCGGGCAAATACTTCTTCGACAGGTGCCATTCCGTCAATGGATACGATCTTACCCTGGGTCTTGTAATATGATATCAGGGGGAAAGTCTGGTCTTTGTATATCTGCAGGCGCCTCCTGGCAATCTCTGCAGAATCGTCAGAGCGGCCGGAATCCTCCGAGCGACCCATAAGCCGGCTGAAAAGTTCTTCTTCATCCACTTCCACCGAAATTACAAGGCTAATTGGAGACCCTTTTTCCAGCAGTAAGCAATCCAGGGCTTTGGCCTGTACGATGGTACGGGGAAATCCGTCAAAAATGAATCCGGGTGCATCAAGATGCTGTGTTACATACTCATAAAGTTCTCTCCAGACAATATCGTCGGGAACAAGCAGACCCTGGTCCATGTATTTGCTGACCTCTCTCCCAAGCGGGGTATCCTTTTGCATTTCATCCCTGAGCAATTCACCGGTAGACAAATGAAGGAGATCATACCTCCGGACAATCTTGGCGGACTGGGTCCCTTTTCCTGAGCCTGGAGGCCCGAATATGATAAGGTTTAACATGACATAAAAATTATTCCCGGGAAATGAATTTATATGGTTTGGTTTCTATTCAGCTATTTTGTAGATATCCCTGTAGTTCCTTCCAAGCCCGTTATAGTCAAGGCCGTACCCGACGATGAAGTCATTGGGGATTTCCAATCCGATATAATCGGTTGGCACATCGTTCTGCAATGCCGCAGGCTTCAGCAACAAACTGACCACTTTAATGCTACCCGGGTCAAACTCTTTCAGATACTCCAGTAAATGGGCCACAGTAGTACCACTGTCAATAATGTCATCCAGTACGATTATATCCCGGCCCTTAAGGTCCTCACCGAGGCCAATCAAGGTATTGACCTTGCCGGTAGAAGAAGTTCCTTCATAGGATGCGTACTTGATGAAGCTTACTTCGCATTTGCCCCGGTACTCCTTGAACAAGTCGGCAGCAAACATAAACACCCCGTTTAAAAGACACAGGAAGACGGGGGTTTTATCATGGTAGTCCGCATATATTTCATCTGAAATCCGCTTCACCGCTCCCTGGATCTTTTCAGATGAAATAAAAATCTCAAACTCTTTATCTAAAATCTTAACACGTTCCATAGCTATTGAAAAAATATTGCGGACTGAAAATAAAGCACAAAAGTACAAGATTAGCTACTGAACGTCACCATTATTCAGCGAAAATAATGAACAAATTATAAAAAAAGGCCATGCTTCTGAGTTTTTATTGACTTTTCTTCCTATTCATAAAGTTTCTAAGTGTCTGCAGATAAATAAAATAATATATTTGAAAATTATATACGATTGACAGAATGTCCATAAATTTTGAGCCAGCATGAAGCGAATAGGCCTGCTATCCGACACCCATGGTTT
The DNA here is from genome assembly GCA_007129945.1 of Bacteroidales bacterium. Taxonomy (GTDB): domain Bacteria; phylum Bacteroidota; class Bacteroidia; order Bacteroidales; family UBA7960; genus PUPG01. Next base: position 14,129 of record SKUN01000089.1, on the reverse strand, counting down.
TGTGCATCCTGAAATTCCACGCATTTTTTCTTCCTGTGATGAAATCTGGCATGCGGGAGATTTCGGCAGCCTGAAAGTTGCAGAAGAACTCAACTCCATAAAACCACTGCGGGGAGTCCACGGCAACATAGACGGCCAGGAAATTCGACGGATTTATCCCCGTTTCCTTCGTTTTCACTGCGAAGATGCAGACATCCTGGTAACCCACATCGGGGGATATCCGGACCGGTACACTCCGGAAGTGAGACCAATCATTGAATCAGGACCACCTGATGTGTTTATTTCCGGACACTCACACATCCTGAAAGTGATGCCTGACCAAAGGAATCAACTGCTGCACATTAACCCCGGTGCAGCCGGGAAAAGCGGATTTCACCGGGTGATCACCATGGTACGTTTCAGCATCGACAGCAAACAAATCAAGGATCTGGAGGTTGTAGAATTTAAACGTTACTGATCCTCAAGCGATTCCGTTATTTTCTCAATTGCCCTGTCAAGCTGCGGATCCTTCTTTCGTAAACGATCATGGAATGTATTGTGTACTTCTATATGGGGAGCTACACCAGTCATCTCCAGGTTTTCTCCTTCCAGGCTGTAACAGCCCCAGCTGGGCAGGCGGGTAAACGATCCGTCCACCATTGCCTTACCCGAGGTAAATATGATCCAGCGGTAGGTTTCGGTACCGACGATGGTACCGAGTTCCATCTCCCTGAACCCCTGGGCGGTCATTTCCGCATCGCTCAAACTCCGCTCATTGATCAGCATCACGATCGGATTTCCGGAAGGGGAAAAATTGGGTTGAGGGGCATCTGAACCGCCCCTGTACCGCCATTTCATATAGGGTTCCTGCGCCAGAAATTGCAACACATCGTCATGGACATTCCCCCCGCGGTTAAAACGGATATCAAAAATGAGTGCGTCCTTTTCCCTTGCATGGGTCGACATATCGATCAGAAACTGATTCAGTGCACCAGCCGACATGTTCTTCATAAACACATATCCAACCCTTCCGTCGGTGTTATCAGCCACATATCGCCGGTTTGATTCAATCCACTCATCATAACGCATGTTGTCAATTTGACCGAGCGTATGAGGTTTCATCCTGACCATAACCTCCTCTCCATTGCGATCTAAACGCATTTCCAGTTCATCAGGCATCCGGGAAAAGTAAAAATATCGATTGCGGTTTCCACTGGCGTTGACCTCACGACCGTTTACAGACAGAAGCACATCACCCGGCCGGACCACAGATGCTGACAAATCCAGGTTACTGCCCTTTAATACACGTTCTACCATAAAGGGATTTTCTGTGGAAAAAACGATGCCTGTTTCAGCCGTATAGGCAGAGTAAAAAATTTCCTCCTCTTCTCCCGCACTTGAAAACCCCGTATGGGAGGCATTGAGCTCTCCAAGCATATCATTCACAAGCCTTCTTAGATTGTCCCTTGTCATAACATAGGGTAATTGACTGCCATAACGGTCTCGCATCCCTTGCCAGTCAATACCATGAAAGTCTTCTTCATAAAAATTCTCATCCAGTGCCGCCCATGTTTCATAAAAAATCTGGGAAAATTCGTTGGCGAGATTACGTGAAAAGCTGTGACGAATATCAATATCCTCCAGGCGTCCGGGGCCTGTCTGAATTCGCTGAATATTTCCGCCTGCAAGGAGGTAGAAGTCTCCTTCTGCTTCCACAATACGCAGTCCCTGGCCGGGAGACGGCCCTTCTATCCGCTCCGGCTGGGGTGTTTCAAAAGGCTTAATCTCTGCCTTCCACAACGCCCATTGTCCTTTGTCGTGGTTCGAAGTAAAAAACATGAGCTGGTGACCGTTGTACTCATAAACCCGGGGGGCCCACTGCCTTCCGATATTTGCTACACGCATCGGCTCCCAGCGCTCTGCAATCCCTTCCGGATCAATCTGAACCGGGGATGTGCCGCTGTCTCCTTCTTCTTCCTGTGAAAACATCGCATCAAATTTATCTGACCTGAGCGTTTCCGCAAATCGGTACAAAGGGATACGATATATTCTGTCCCGGGTATTGCCGCGGGGATAATTTGGCTGATATCTGTCTGTAGCAAAATAAATATATTTTCCACATGGCGACCATGAAGGAACCCGTTCTGACATTCCTGTATTGGTCAATTGAATGGCTTCATCCTGTTCGAGATCGTGAATGTGGATGTTTTGCTCGAAATTATGATAGGCGGTAAATAAGATATATCGTCCATCGGGTGAAAACCCCGGAGGTGAATTCTGAAAACCCCATAATTCTGCCTCTGCAATTACCCTGGTGGTATTCGTTTCCAGGTCCACAAGTTTTACCCGCTCCCTCCCGTTCAGGTAAACACCTTTGGTACGGTCAGGGCTCAGAGACAGCAAACGACTTGTGGCCTCATTTTCCTCCAGTGCATGCTCACTGCCTTTTCCGTCTGCTGAAATGGTAAACAGGTTGGTCCATCCATTCATCGTGCGGAAATAATAAAGGGTTTGGTTATCAGCTCCCCAAACAACTTCTGTAACCCTCTCAGCCGGATTAACCTTTATCTGACGGACATAATTGCCCTTAATATCGGAAACAAATAGCTCGCCCCTTGAAACAAACGCAAGTTTCTTATTGTCCGGTGACACATCAAACCAGGTGATGTTGTTTCGCACATTAAAATCCCGATCGAGCGGCAGGGTATTCTTGTGGGAAAGACGCACCTCAGGACGGAGTATATCACCGGAGGTCACATCATAGACATGTAACTGGTAATCTCTCTCAAATACCACTTTCTCACCGTTGGCACTTACCCGCGGACGTCCGATGGAAGTATCAAACTGTGTCAGTGCCACTTTTTGGTTATCAACCAATGCGTATAGGTTATATTCCTCATTCCCTTCATCAGAAACAAAATACAGATTGCCCATACGATCAATGGTAGGCCATAGATCCTTGCCTTCAAAATCTGTAAGCTGCGTAAATTCATCACTTTCGGCATGGTAAGACAGCAGGTCAGGGCTGTGGGAACCACGGTAACGTTTTCGCTGGGGCTGGTTCAGACTTTCCCAGGACTCAGTGAAAATCAGGGCACCGTCATCAGGATGCTCAACCACATGATGGGGGATATTGAAATAGTGTTCAAATACCCTTTCGGGTGTCCCCCCATTGATTTCCACCCGGTACACTGAGCTCATGTTTTCCCTGGAAGAGTGAAAATAAATGTGGCGGCTGTCCCAGGACCAGCTGTCTACTCTGTCAAAAGACTGATGAAAAGTCAACTGGGTAATATCCCCACCCCCGGAGGGCATCAAAAACACGTTGGTGTTTCCGTCGACGGAACCGGAAAAAGCAATCCATTTTCCGTCAGGCGAATAACGGGGCAGGGACTCCCTTCCATCCATCGCTGTAAGCCGCAACGCCCGGCCACCATCTACCGGCACTTCCCACAAATCATCGTCATATACAAAAGCCACGTACTTTCCGTCAGGCGAAAGCGATGGATCGGAGACAAACCTGGCTGGTTGATCGGATCCGGCGGCTTTCCCGGCCACAATCAACAGCATAAGAGAAAGAAGAACAAGAGTTTTCATGCCTGAATCAATTAGAAATACATAAGTCGGATTGAACAAAAAAAGCAGCAGTGCGGTTTCGCACTGCTGCTCAAATATATAAATATTATTTATAGCAAGGATCCTGCTCCGGAAGATTCAGCAAGGTCGAACCAAGCCCGGCAAGATAAACTGCATTCAGTTAACGCCTCCGCGCTTCAGTGCTTTCATCACGAATCTGACGAAACTCATTCCCTTCGTACCAGTTGGGCCACACATCACTGTTGGCCAACTCGTACCCAAGATGGTAATACAACCACATATCCTGATGCAGGCCGTCCCATACCCAGCCATCGTGAACCACATCGCTTGGTGCGTGGTAACGGGCAGCATTATCGGCAGCTACTTCTTCCGCATAGCCTTCATCTTTGCCGATATAATCGTCGCCTCCCTGTGCATAGATCATGGGTACTCCCTTACGGGCCAGGCTGATGTGGTCAGAACGGTAAAAATATCCGGCCTCGGGGGTGGGTTCTTCAACCAGGTAACGATCCTGGCTGGCTGCGTGCCTGCGCAGGTAATCTTCCAGTTCCGAATTCCCATAACCTACCACCTGCACATCCCAGGTAGCTCCATTGACATTAAGTGCGTCAATGTTTATTCCACCTACTGTAGTTTCCAGCGGAAACACAGGGTTCTCGGCATAATAAGCCGAACCCAGCAAACCAGACTCCTCAGCAGTCACAGCAATGAATGCCAATGATCTTTTGGGTTGCTCTTCCAAGTTGGCAAATCGTTCTGCAATCGCCAGGATGGCACCTACACCGGTGGCATTGTCAATCGCACCGTTATAAATATCCACCCCATCCTCTGTTTCTACCATTCCCAGGTGATCCCAGTGACCCATATATACAATGGTTTCATCAGGATACTCAGTACCTTCAATATAACCAACAACATTGTAGCACTCAGCATGATCAAACTCGTTGTTGAAGTCCACACTTGCCGTCAGGCCTAAATCAAAGGCCTGAAAATCGGGGGTAACAGTGCTTTCAAGGGCTTCATCAAGGTCTCTTCCTGCCATTTCGAATACTTCCCTGGCCACATCAAGCTGAATCCAGCCCTCAGCTTCCAGTTTGGGATCGCCGCTATCTTCCCCGATGCCATACTGGGTTCCGGACCAGGAATTTCTGACCACATCCCAACCGTAACTTGCAGGTTCAGTCTGATGAATGATCAGGGCTCCGGCAGCTCCCTGGCGGGCAGCTTCCTCAAATTTATACGTCCATCGCCCGTAATAGGTCATTGCACGACCTGAGAACAATGCTTCGTCTTCCAGCATAAAACCAGGATCGTTGATCATCACAACCACGGTCTTGCCTTCCACATCCACACCCTCATAATCGTTCCAGTTGTACTCAGGTGCAACAACACCATATCCGACAAACACCAGTTCGCTGTTCTCAAGGGCTGAATAATCCTGCAACCGGGTAGTGCCAACCACCATGTCGTCAAGATAATTGTAAGCCGTTTCGTTCCCCCCTCCCCGGATAACCAGGTCAGAGAAATCATACCCGGTGATCTCCACCAGCGGAACCGGCTGCCGGTAACTGCCATTCACAGCGGGCTTAAGACCAATGCGCTCCATCTCCCCTTCAATGTATTCAACCGATTTTCTTCCACCGGGTGTAGCGGGCGCGCGTCCTTCAAACTCGTCAGAGGCCAGGGTTTCCACATGGCCGCGAAAGTTCTCGGAAAAGGTTTCAATATCCGCAGTTTCGGGACCGCCGCAACCATAAGGAAGCAGCAGAAGAGCCACCATAAGGGCAGCCATTCCTTTCAGCGTCAGGTGATTCATTTTCTTTTTCATAGTTCAATCCTCCTGTGTATTGGGTTTATTTCTTTTCACTTTTATTCCTGTGCTTATTTTTGTCCTTCATCATCAACAAGTCATAGGCAATGGGTGCTGAGTTGAAAAGTGAGGAATAAGTACCCACGGCCACCCCGATCATCAATGCAAAGGCAAAACCGCGGATCACCTCACCGCCAAACAGGAAAATAATCAACAGTACAGCAATGGTGGTACCCGAGGTATTGAACGTACGCGACAGGGTCGCATTCAGCGCATTATTGATATTGGTCTTAAGCTCCCTTCTCGGGAAAAGCTTGATATTTTCCCTGATACGGTCAAAGATCACCACCGTATCGTTCACGGAATAACCGATAATGGTCAGGATGGCGGCAATAAATGCCTGGTCAATTTCCATGGTCCACGGTACCACATTATATAACAGTGAATAAAGCGAGATCACAATAATGGAGTCATGGAAGAGTGTGGAGATACTGCCAAGCCCGAACTGCCATTTCCTGAAACGGCTGGCAATGTATGAAAATATGATCAGCAGGGCAATGGCCACACTGATGACGGCTCCTACTTTGATGTCTCTGGCCACGGCAGGTCCGACTTTCTGTGAACTTAAACGACCAACAACTTTGTCATCATCATCCGCCACATACTCCTCGTAGGTCATTGGCTCCGCAAAGAAGTCTTTAATACCCTCGAATATTGCCCGCTCGGCAATGGAATCCGCTTCCGCTGAATCATCATCGATCAGATAACCGGTGGTGATCCGCACCTGGTTGGAAGGTCCGAACGTGATCACCTCAGCAGGTTCTTCCAGTTGAGAAACCAGGTTGGAACGCATTTCCACCGTATTGACATCCTCTTCGAAACGGACCACATAAGAGCGCCCGCCGGAGAAATCAATTCCGTAACTCAACCCACGCACTGCAAAGGACCCCAGTCCAAGCAGGATCACAATGGCGGAAATCACATAGAAACGTTTCCTGACACCGATAAAGTCGAAATTGACCTTGGTCAGCACATCCTTCGTTAATTTGGTATTGAAACGGAAGCTTATATTTTTATCGAGCCAGTAGGTGAAAATCAGGCGGGAAAGGAAAATAGCAGTAAACAGGGAGCAAATAATACCAATAATCAGTGTGGTCGCAAATCCCTGCACCGGGCCGGAACCGAAAATATACAGCACAACACCCGTAAGCAGGGTGGTGATGTTCCCATCAACGATGGCAGAATAGGCATTGTTGTATCCGTCTGTAATGGCCAGCCGGAGCCCTTTACCGGCCCGTAATTCTTCGAGGATCCTTTCGTAAATGATCACGTTGGCATCCACTGCCATACCCAGGGTCAGGACAATACCGGCAATACCGGGCAGGGTCAGCACAGCACCCAGTGATGCCAGCACTCCCATAATGAAGAATATGTTGGCTACAAGGGCAAGGTCAGCTACAAGACCGGCACGGCTATAGTAGAAGCCCATGTATATCAGTACAACGACAAAGGCGATAATAAATGAAGTGAACCCTGCATTAACTGCCTCACGCCCGAGCGAAGGCCCAACCACCGCCTCTTCAGCGATCCTTGCCGGTGCCGGAAGTGAACCGGCCCTCAGAATGTTGGCAAGGTCCTGGGCTTCCGGTACGGAGAACTGTCCGCTGATCTGGGAACGCCCGCCGGAAATCTCGGATTGAACAGTTGGGAATGAATAGACATAATTGTCGAGCACAATGGCGATGGAGCGCCCGATATTGTCAGCGGTCATGCGACGCCACACACGCGCCCCTTCAGTGTTCATTGACATGGTGATCTCGACCTGGCCGGTACGGTCAAAATCCTGTCTTGCATCGGTAATCACCTCGCCCGTCAGCGGTGCCGCGCCGTCACGGGTCGTTTCCCTGATGGCGATCAGTTCATGCATATTTTCTGCACCCCTGGCAGGCTTCACATTCCAGTAAAGGCGAAGATCACGCGGAAAAATATTCTGAACCTGGGGCTGATCAAGCATTCTGTTCACCCTTGCGGTATCCTGTACAGCGGCGTATCCGACCACCGGCCCCTGTCCCGGCAGCATATTGCCGGCCTGGTCCTGAACAAATGCAGGGGTCAGGTAAGCAAACAGCGGGTTATCCCTGGCAAAATCCTGGAACTCTTCCAGGTCATCAAAGTCTTCGCCGAGCATATCGGCGATGCTCTCACTGTCTTCAGGATCAATGTCGTCCAGATCCTCTGAGAGCTCTTCGATGAAATCGTCTTCTTCGGTGGCTTCTGCTTCTTCCGGCTCAGCAGGTGCCTGCATATCAGCCAGGCGCTCATTAACTTCCCAGAAGTATTCATAGATCTCAGAAAATTCGTATGTTTCCCAGAATTCAAGCTTGGCCGTTCCCTGCAGCAACCTGCGCACACGGTCCGGCTCCTTGATTCCGGGTAGCTCCACCAGGATCCGCCCGGTGGTAGCCAGTCGCTGAATATTTGGCTGGGCAACACCGAAACGGTCAATACGGGTTCGCAGAATCTGGAAAGAACGGTCTACGGCCTGATCCACCTCCCGGCGCAACACCCTGAGAACCTCCTCGTTGGAGGATGTAACGGTGATATGGTCGCGCATTTCAGGGGTACTGAAGAAATAAGCAAGGCTGGCACCCGGGTCCACTTCTTCGAAGACCCTCCCGAATACGGTGATAAAGTCGTCACGGCTGGCACGATGCTCCTCAATCGCACGTTCCATGGCCGTTTCAAACGTCTGGTCTGTATCATCAGTGGCCAGAGCCCTGACGATGGCGGGAACCGAGATCTCAAGGGTTACATTCATACCTCCGCGTAAGTCAAGCCCCAGGTTCAGCTCACGTTCCTTGACTTCCCTGAAGGTATATTGATGAAACCCCAGGTTAAAGGCCGTTTGATTCATCATGGAATCGAGATAGAACTGCTTTTCAGCCTGGGCAATGGAGTCCATAAAATAGGTCTCCATCACGGGATCACCATCAGCCAGTGAACGCGCCTGTTCCTGGAATCTTTCACTATGCGCATAGCTTTCCGCATTACGCTCCACCCTGTTGGCAAAATACGTAAAGGAAAGCTGGTAAAGACACACCAATGCAAATGCAATGGCGAAAAACTTTATCAAACCTTTATTCTGCATGTTATCGCACTTTATGTTATCATGTTAAAAAACGACCGCAAAGTTAATTGATTTTTTTCTCAAAGGGAAAAAAACACCCGGTAATTTGCGGATTGATTAAGTACAGCCTATTTTCAGCGTTTTGTTCGGGTAATCAATGACCGCATCCAGCTTTAACAGCCAGTCACCGCCCATTACCATATCAATACGGGGAAGATCTTCCATGGCGTAAGATTTATTTAATGGTGAAAGATCTATAAGAACCACCTCCATTTCTGACAGAATATGACTGCCAATTTGGATTTCCGGGATGGTGGCGAAATACGTTTCAATGTTGCCGGCTCCCATCCCGGTGAATGATTTATGAAAGCGTTTTATGGAAAGGTCACCAAGGTAATTCCCGGCTCTGCAAAGATCCATGACTGTTCTGGAGGCTCCTGTGTCAATCAGCACATTGGCTTTAACACCCCGTATCACGGCATGTAACATAAGGTGAAAGCCATCGGCTTCCATGGAGATCAGGTTAAGCGGGATATTCATAAATGGCTAAAAAAAATACAAAAAGGGGGGCGCAGCATATTGTTACAGATACCGGCACCCCCCTGATATGATATTTTTGCAGGTCTTAATCAGCCTTGTGCTCACTTTTAATGATATCCATGCCTTTATAGATGGCTTCTTCATTAAGCGGCACCAGGTGGTGATAACGTTCAGGCAACACCTTTTTCAACCCATCGATTACTTTGTTCAGTTCAAGGATGGGTTTTACCTTGAGAAAGCCGCCGATCACAATCATGTTGAACACCTTGGTATTGTTCATTCTGACGGATTCATCATACGCGGCAATTGAACACACATTGATGTCGGTGCGCTTTGGCTTTCTGGTCATCCCGTTTTCCTCATAAATCAACAGGCCACCCGGTTTCACCGCATCCTCAAACTTGTCCATGGAAGGCTGATTGAGCACAATCGCAGTATCAAATTCATTCAACACCGGCGAACTGATCTGGTCATCACTGATGATGGCTGTACAATTGGCTGTACCACCTCTCATCTCGGGCCCGTATGATGGCATCCAGCTTACTTCCTTGCCTTGCATCACTCCGCCATAGCAAAGAATCTGGCCCATGGAGAGAACCCCTTGTCCGCCGAATCCGGCGATGATTATTTCTTCTGTCATAACAATTTGCTGTTTGATTATTTTTCAGGTACTTTAATATCTCCCAACGGATAATAAGGAAACATATTCTCCTCCATCCATTTATTGGATTGCACAGGGGTCATTTTCCATCCTGACGGACAATTGGCAACGACCTCGACAAAACATGTGCCTTTATTGAGTTTCTGGTATTCCAGCGCCTTTTTGAGTGCCTTCTTGGTCTTACGCACGTTGGCGGGAGTATGTACCGATTGCCGCGTAACAAAATATGTCCCGGGCAGCTGGGCTACCAGCTCTGTGATTTTCAAGGGATTTCCCATGGTTTTCACATCCCTGCCCCTGGGAGAGGTTGAACTTTTCATTCCCTCAAGGGTCGTGGGAGCCATCTGACCACCGGTCATCCCGTAAATACCATTATTGATAAAGACAACAAGGATATTTTCCCCGCGATTGCAGGCATGTATGGTTTCTGCGGTACCAATGGCAGCAAGGTCGCCGTCTCCCTGGTAGGTGAAGACATATTTCTCAGGGAGAACCCGCTTAATGCCGGTTGCCACAGCAGGTGCACGGCCATGGGCAGCTTCCTGCATGTCCACATCAAAATAGTAATAGGCCAGTACCGAACATCCAACCGGGGCTACCCCAATGGTGTCGCCCTGGATGCCCAGTTCATCGATGGCTTCTGCCAGCATTCTGTGAGCAGTTCCGTGACCGCAACCCGGACAGTAATGCAGGACCCGGTCGGTCATCACGCTGGTTTTTTCGTAAACCAGGTTCTCGGGAGTTTTGATTGTATTTTCTGACATGATTATCCTCCAATGATTTTTTGTTCCAATGCTTCTAAAATTTCTTCCGGGCTCGGGATGACACCACCAAAACGGCCAAAATGCTCCACAGGGGTTTTACCGTTAACGGCCAGTCTGACATCCTCCACCATTTGTCCGGCATTCATTTCCACGGTAAGAATACCTTTCATTCGTTCTGAGAGCTCACTGATTGCATCAGCCGGAAACGGATACAAAGTCTGCGGCCGGATCAGCCCGACCTTGATTCCCTTTTTGCGGGCCATTTCCATTGCTTTCCTGGTGATGCGCGCACAGGAGCCAAAGGCAGCAAACAAATATTCTGCATCTTCGCAGTTGTAGGTTTCATACATCACCTCATTTTTCTCCACCTCGCGGTATTTTGCCTGCAAACGAAGATTGACCTTCTCCTGTTCTTCCGATTGCAACTGGAGGGAGGTCACAATAACACTGTCTTTGCCCTCTTTTTTACCTACAGTGGCCCACTCAGGCTCTTCCTTGCTGCGTGGCTGCTGTTCAAACAGTTCCACCTTTTCCATCATCTGTCCAATGATACCGTCAGACAAAATCATTACCGGGTTGCGGTATTTGAAGGCAAGCTCAAAGCCCAGCTTGACGTAATCGACGCTTTCCTGAACCGTGGCAGGAGCAAGTACGATCATCTTATAGTCGCCATGGCCTCCCCCCTTCACTGCCTGAAAATAATCAGACTGGGAAGGCTGAATGGTACCAAGGCCCGGACCGCCCCGAACCACATTGACCAGAAGACATGGAAGTTCAGCGCCGGCGATATAGGAAACACCCTCCATTTTCAGGCTTATCCCCGGGCTGGAAGAGGAAGTCATGACCCGTTTGCCGCAGCCGGCAGCACCATATACCATGTTAATGGCTGCTATCTCGCTTTCCGCCTGAAGGACCTGCATGCCTGTGCGGTCAGCAGGATTCTCCCTCATCAGGTATTCAATCACCTCCGATTGCGGTGTGATCGGATAGCCAAAATAAGCATCGGCACCGGCCCTGATCGCAGCCTCAGCCAAAGCTTCATTGCCTTTCATTAATCTTAATTCTTTCATGCGATTGCTATTGTTTAATATTGAATCAAATACGTAGAACCCGCGAATCTGTAATGTATGTTCATTGTTGCATCCCTGTTTGGATACTCCCCGGTTAAATGAAACTGAATCCTCAAACCAGGGCCGGGCCCGCAATTATTTCCTTTTTTCCCTGTAAACTGTAATAACGGCATCCGGACACACGATGGCACAGTTTGCACAACCGATGCATTCCGAATTAACCTTCATTGCATAATGGTATCCTTTACTGTTGACCTCTTTACTCAATGCAAGTACATCATTGGGGCAAGCTGACAAGCAAACCTCACAGCCTTTGCATTTTTCTATGTTGATCACAACATCACCTTTTCTTGCCATTTTCGTAATAATTTATGGGTGAACTATTCGTTTTAAATAAAAATATAACGTCATTTTCGTTGATAATGGACAAAACTATAATTATTTCTTTAAAAGAAAAGGAAAACGATAAAAATATTTTTAGAATATTTTTTTAGCTCCTAATTGTCAGTTTTTTAAAAAATAACCACTGCCAAACATCGTATTAATGCTTATTTTTATGGCATGTTAGGGAAGAGAAAAAACCGGAAAAGGCAAAAATGGGTTAAAACAGCCGTGGTAGTCACTGAGATTCTGTTTCTGACTCCACTCTTTGTATTGCTTGTTAGCAATCTGATTATCAGAATTTCTGCAGAAAGCTATCTGTTCGATTCACCGGAAGAAATTCCCTATAACAGGGTCGGCCTCGTTCTTGGCACATCGCACAGGGTAATCAACGGCGGGCCCAATCCCTACTTCCACAACCGGATGCAGGCAGCCGCTCACCTGTATCACAGTAAAAAAGTCAGTTATCTTATTGTCAGTGGAGATAACCGTACCCAGTATTACAATGAGCCGCTGCAGATGAAACAGGCCCTCATCAGCCTCGGCGTTCCTGACGAAGTTATTTATTCGGATCATGCCGGCCTCCGCACCCTGGATTCAGTGATCCGGGCCAGGAAAGTCTTCGGCCAGGACAGTATTACAATTATTTCCCAGCGATTTCACAACCAAAGGGCGGTGTATATCGCCCTCAGGCAGCAAATGGAGGTAGTTGCCTTCAATGCGCACGACGTGCCCGGAGACAAAACTGACAAAACCAGGATCCGGGAATGGCTGGCAAAAACCAATGTATTCTGGGACCTGCTTATCAGGCGCGAGCCCGGTCATATGGGAGAAAGTATTGTAATTGGCGAGTAAATCATATTCTTTTCTAGCCAAGAATTTTACGATAACGATCCCTGATCGCACGGAGCATTTCAGGGCTCAGGTGTTCTTTGTAGATCCTGACCATTTCCTTCATGGCTCCCTTTTGGTAACTGCTGATACGTGCCGCATCAAAATACAGGATTGATGTGTCGTTTTTCACCTCATTGGTCAATGGTTTAAAGTCCTCCCACTTTACGCAGCGGGGCAGCGTAAAATAACCCATTCCCGGATTCCGGGCATCCATGAATACCCCGTCTTCAGGGGGGTACAGATATATAAATTTAAATAACCTTACCACGGTCATCCTCGAATCTATCTTTCGCCGGCGGGGCTTGAATCCGATTCCTGCGTTTATAAAACCCAGTTGTATACCGGCAACCTCGTTGTAATGACTGATATGCTTAAGACGCAGAATATGGCAAGTCTCCTCCCCCATTGATAAAGTACCCGCCGCCACATCAAAAGGACAGTTTCTTCCTGCATTGATACGTTCGGCCACCCGGGTCACCTCCATGATACTGTAAAACCCGTCAAGCACGCAATAAAGATGGGGCTCCGGTTGTGCCATGGGGCCATCGTGATAGTATCCGAAAAAGGGTGAAACCGACTCCAGTACGCAACTGTCAGCTGCGGTCAGATCTCTTTCAAGAGTAGACAGCGGCTCTTCCTTGATCAACTCGGAAAATAACTCGGTGATTTGGTTCGTCATAACAAATGGTGTTAAGGATGGATATTAGCTATTTGAAATTTACAACAATATCTGTTTCCGTGCAAGAAGCATTTCCCTCAAATTATCAACCAGTTATTTGCGATTTGATATCACTCAAAAACAAAAAAACCGTAAATTTGTACTCCTTTTTTCAAGGGTACCCGTTTTATTGCAGCTTTTTGCAAATACGGGTTCATTGATCGAAAGTCAAACCGATTGTGTTTAAATAAAAAAAGAGAAAATGGAGAAACAAAGTAAGAAGGTGTATTTTTTCGGAGGAAAAAAGGCAGACGGAGACGCCACGATGCGTAACATTCTGGGTGGCAAGGGAGCCAACCTCGCTGAAATGGTCAATATCGGTGTACCGGTTCCTCCCGGATTTACCATTACTACCGACACTTCCACATTGTATAACCAGGTGGGACATGATGGAGTGGTGAAAGCCATCGAAAAGGAAGTCAGAGAGAACATGCGACGTGTAGAAGAAGAGATGGGCGCAGGATTCGGGGACAAAGACAATCCGCTTTTGCTTTCAGTACGTTCTGGTGCACGTGCTTCCATGCCGGGTATGATGGATACGGTACTGAACCTGGGCCTCAATGAAAAAACCCTGGAAGGCCTCAGTAA
>SKUN01000153.1 GCA_007129945.1 Bacteroidales bacterium | reverse complement strand
GGATCTCCCCGTCAGAAAAGAATTTGGTACCACCTTCTTTTTCAGGCAGCAAATGCTGCGAATGGAAACGCTCCAGATACCTTATCAGCGCAGACTCATCACTGACGGGATTTTTTCCGGCAGATTCTTTCAGGAACTGCAATATCCGTAATCCATCGATCTTTTGGTGACAGGCTTTGATAAACCCTGCTGCTGTGGGGGCATTTTGTCTGATTGTGCTGAAAGGATCCGTTTCACGGAATTTTTCCCGGAGAAAATCTGACATGGGTGTTTCTACAGATGCCTCATGTAAATGAGGGAAATGATCATAGGTCTTCCTCACCATGTCAAACAGGCGGTGGTCATAAACAGGATAGCTGTCCCAATCGCCATTGCTCCCCCTGATCAGCGCCGGTCCGGTGCCGAAATACACCCTGTCGGAATAACGGGTTCCGGGATACACCAATTGGGTGTTATGGTTGCATATCCAGCCGGTTTTTCTAAGTTTCTGAAGCAGGTAGAAGTCTTCGCCGCTTTTTTTGGCGGTCATTCCGCCAATTTTCCGGTACGCATTAACCTGAACGGCCATGGCAGATCCCAGCGCGGTAAAACTGTATGGAGAACGGATACGCCACATATTAACGGCGTAATGGCGCATATAAATTTCATAGCGGAGCATGGCCCGGTCCAGTTTTTCATCCCCGGTAAGGGAATGGTAGTAAGGATTGGATAAGGCGACGATCCCGGGGAACCGATCAAATACTTCTTTCACGGAACTCAGATAATCCGGCCCGAACAGGGTGTCTGCATCCAGGCTGAGGATAATATCTCCCGGCCCGGCATCCTGGTCAATCCGGTCCATGAGTGTTTTTCTGGCCTGTCCGACTCCATGGGCCTTACCCTTCCAGCCTTTGCCGCGTGAACTATGATCAAGGATCCGGAATTTAACGGGATCCTGCTGAGTCAGGTGGTTTAAGGTACGCTGATTGTTTTCACAGATGGGTCGTTTTTCTGCGTTCTCCCACCAGGCATCAGGCTGGTTGACGCATATCCAGACCTTAAAACCACGGAAAGATTGTGTTGTCAGACAATCAATGGTAGCGGGAAGGAAGTCTGCTTCGTTCATGGCGGGAATGGCCACATGGATCATTCCTTCCTGGGTCATAGATTAAGGCTTTTAAGATTTATGCATCTGTGCTGTTCGTTTCTTTTCAGTAATCCATCGGGTCTTTGCGCTTCAGAAAAGCGGCAGTGACCAGGGAGAAAACAAATCCCACAAATGTATAGGAGAACAAATAGGTCAGGGCCATCATAAACGGGGAGATCATTCTGACAGCCAGGTCCAGCTGTTGATCGGTTACATTGGGAGTGGTTTCAAGGATGTTGATCTCCGCGGCTATCCTGAGTTCATTCAATGCATCCGGGGCAATCATTTTATAAAACACAAAGGCAAAAACGGCAGAAATAAGGGCCGCGAAAAACGAAGCCAGGGTACCGAACCCCAGTGCCCGCCCGTAAGAGATAAACCCGCCTGAATAGTCATCGCGGAACTTAATTGTTCCGAATACAAGACCCCCAAGCAATATGGCATAGCCCAAATAGGAAATCCAGTTGACTGTGATCATCCCCGCAGCATACATGATCAGGGAAAGGATAATCAGCCCTGCAGCAATAAGTAAACCGTACTGAAACGCCGGATTGGCCATCCCGCTGTTTTGAGGCTGCATTGTTTGTTCGTTATGATCGTTGTTTTCGTCGTTGTTTTCCATGACTTTGGGAGATTGGTGTGGATAATAGATTGTGAATCTTCACAAAAATAGCAAAATTAATACAGGATTTCCCCGGATTTTTTATACTTTTGCCCCGGGTAAGTCAGGGTACGACCAGCTCCCGCTGAATTCCCCCAGGACCGGAAGGTAGCAAGGGTAGGCGGTCGTAGCGGTGCGATGCCAGGGCTTACCCTTCTTTTTAAATTCCAGCTATCTTTATTTTTTAATCCTAATCACACGTATCATGAAATTCTTTATCGACACAGCCAACCTGGATCAGATCCGGGAAGCCAACGACCTGGGTATACTTGACGGTGTAACCACCAATCCTTCCCTGATGGCCAAAGAAGGGATTCGGGGAGAGGAGAATATTAATAAACACTATGTCGATATTTGCAATATCGTGGAAGGTGACGTCAGTGCGGAAGTGATCGCCACAGACCTGGACGGAATGATCCGGGAAGGGGAGAAGCTGACCACCCTCCATCCACAGATTGTGGTCAAGATCCCCATGATCAAGGAAGGGGTGAAAGCCATCCGCTACCTGAACTCCAAAGGGATTAAAACCAACTGCACCCTGGTATTTTCCGCCGGACAGGCCATACTGGCAGCAAAAGCCGGGGCAACTTATGTGTCTCCTTTCATCGGGCGCCTGGATGACATTTCCACTGAAGGCGTTGAACTGATCGGTCAAATTGTGGACATCTACCGGTATTATGATTTTGACACCCAGGTACTTGCCGCAAGTATCCGTCATACCATGCATATTGTACAATGTGCGGAAGTGGGTGCAGATGTGGTAACATGCCCCCTTGACCCGATTCTCGGACTCTTGAAACATCCGCTCACTGATATCGGCCTGGAAAAATTCCTGGCAGACCACAATAAGAAATAAGGACGCGCTGCATTTTTCTGCGTCCTCCACATTTTATATCAATCTTTTTACCCGGATATTGCACCTGCTCGCACACAGTAGGTGTATTTCTGGGTTTTTTATGTTAATTTCGTAAATAATGGTTCAACATAAAGCAGATATGAAAGCGCTGATCCCAATATTGATGGTGCTGGCACTTTTCTTTATCCCCGCAAATGCCGGGATGTCGGAAGAGTCTGAAAGCCGTCGTGACCGTGTAAAGGAAGCCGTTGAGGCAGATCCCGGGAAAAACTTCCTCGTATACAAGTACGAAATCAAGCAGAATATTGCGCGACCTGCGGTTCGCCTCACTCAGCGTGCTTTTGAAGAAGCGGACAGCCTGAATGCGGATTTTGTCCTGCTCCATATGAATACCTATGGAGGAATGGTGGACGCTGCGGACTCTATCCGCACCCGTATCATGCAGTCGCCCATTCCCGTGATTGTTTTTGTGGATAACAATGCCGCATCGGCAGGAGCACTCATTTCGATCGCCGCCGATCATATATACATCCGGCCCGGAGGTAATATCGGAGCAGCCACCGTTGTGGACCAGACCGGGGAAGTGGTTCCGGATAAATACCAGTCTTACATGCGGTCCACCATGCGGTCAACAGCTGAGGCCAAGGGACGGGATCCCGAAATCGCCCAGGCCATGGTAGATCCTTCCTTTGAAATAGAAGGGATCATTGAAGAGGGAAAGGTGCTGACTTTTACCGCTTCAGAAGCCATGCGGTGGGGATATGCCGAAGGAACTCCTGAAAACATTACGGAGCTGATGGAAATGGCGGGCATCCATAATTATGAAATTATCGAGCAGCAGCTGACCTTTATTGACAAAATCATCCAGTTCCTGATCAGCCCCATTGTCAGTGGTATCCTGATCATGCTGATCCTTGCCGGGATATATTTTGAGTTGCAGACCCCGGGTATCGGATTACCCATCCTGGTGGCACTTTCTGCTGCCCTGCTGTATTTTGCCCCATTGTATCTCGAGGGGCTGGCAGGTAATTATGAAATCGCATTGTTCGTGCTGGGTCTTATCCTTATTGCGGTGGAACTGTTTGCCATCCCCGGTTTCGGTGTCACCGGCGTACTCGGGGTGATCTTCATGGTAACCGGGCTTGCCCTGGCTATGGTGGGCAATGTGGGCTTTGATTTTACAGGAGTAGCCTTTGCAGAGGTACTCCGTGCTTTTCTGATTGTGATCATCGCCGCTTTTTTTTCGCTGACCGGATCGTTTTATCTCGGTCAGAAACTATTTACCACCAACCGCTTCGGAGAACTTGCACTGGATACGATCCAGGAAACTTCCTCCGGCTATACTTCAGCCAATCCCATGATGAAATCCCTTGTTGGAAAACAGGGTGTGGCTTTCACCATGTTGCGTCCCAGCGGAAAAGTTGAGATAGAAGAGGACATTTATGATGCCACAGCACTAACAGGCTTTATCGACAAGGGAGAGACGGTTAAGGTGGTCAAATATGAAACTTCACAGGTATTTGTCGTGAAGGGATAATTCTAATTTGTGTTTAATTTATTTGTTCCATGACCTCAGATCATATTTTTTCCCCGTTGTATACAGACATGTACCAGCTGACCATGGGACAGGCTTACTTTATGAATAACCGGCATGACCAGCCTGCATGTTTTGATTATTTTTTCAGAAAACTCCCTTTCAGGGGTGGCTATGTGGTGTTCGCAGGTTTGGGTGAGTTTCTGGAGACACTCTCTGAACTCAGGTTCAGGTCTGATGATCTGGACTATATGCATTCCCTGGGCTTTCGTTCGGATTACATTGAATACCTGAAAAACTTTCGGTTCAAAGGACAAGTTCAGGGGGTCAGAGAAGGTGAGCTCGTTTTTCCTTCGGAGCCAATACTACGCGTGGAAGGGGGGCTGCTGGAAGCCCAGCTGGTTGAGACCATGTTGTTGAACTTTTTCAATTATCAATCGCTGGTTGCCACCAAATCTAACCGCATCCGCCACTCTGCGGGTGATCGTCTTCTTTCAGATTTCGGACTCCGGAGGGCTCAGGGGATGGGCGGGCTTCAGGGCTCCAGGGCAGCCATTATCGGAGGGTTTGACAATACTTCCAATGTGCTGGCCGCAAAAAAATACGGCATTGACCCCGCAGGTACCATGGCGCATTCATTCATTGAGAGCTGCAACAGTGAACTGGAAGCTTTTGAAGAGTACGCAAGGGCCTTCCCGGACAACTGTGTGTTACTGGTTGACACCTATAACACCTTGAAAAGCGGTCTTCCCAACGCCATCAAGGTTGCAAAATCAATGGAAAATAAGGGGAAACAACTCAAAGGCATTCGCCTGGACAGCGGAGACCTGGCCTACCTTGCCAGAAAATCCAGAGACATACTGGACCGTGAAGGGCTTGATTATGTAAAGATCGTGGTGTCGAATCAGCTTGACGAACATGTGATTAAAAGCCTGCAGGAACAACAGGCGCCCATAGACATTTTTGGGGTAGGGACCAGTATGATCATTGGTAAGCCTGACGGGGCCATTGACGGGGTATATAAGCTTTCCTGGTCAAAAGGGGAGGCCCGGTTGAAGATTTCTGAAAATGTGCAGAAAACGACCTTGCCCGGAAAGAAAAGGGTGTTGCGCTATAAAGATAATGGTGGCTGTTTTTATGCCGATTGTATCGCCCTGGAAGGAGAGAAGCCCGAAAGAATGGTACACCCGGTACACAAAGAGAAATCGCTGGATCTTTCAGGGTTGTCTTATGAAGAAATATTCGTACCACATATCATTGATGGCGAGGTAAAAGATAAAATGCCGGCACTTGGTGAGATCAGGGAATTTGTAAAGTCCAGGCTGAACCTCCTGCCGGATGAGCATAAGCGTTTTGATTTCCCCCATATATACAAAGTCGGCATATCTGAGAAGCTTCAGCAACTGCGTGATCAAATTGTTAAAACCCATCAACAATATCTTTGATTATGGAAGCATTGATTATTGTAGACATCCAAAATGACTTTCTCCCCGGGGGAGCCCTGGAAGTACCGGAAGGTGATCAGATCATTCCGCTGGTAAATAAATTGCAGAAAAAATTTCAGCTGGTGGTTGCCACCCAGGACTGGCATCCGGATGGCCACGGAAGTTTCGCATCCGCCCATCAGGGCAAAAAGCCTTTTGAGAAGACCACGCTGGGGGGGCTGGAACAGATCCTGTGGCCCGACCATTGTGTGCAGGGAACAAAGGGTGCAGCATTTGCTGCAGACTTGTCAATGAACGCGGTTGAGGCCATTTTCCGGAAAGGCCTGGATCCGGCAATTGACAGCTATAGTGGTTTCTTTGACAACGGAAAGAAGAAAACCACGGGCCTGGCTGACTACCTTCGCGGGAAGGGTATTGAGAAAGTCTATATTTGCGGACTCGCCGGTGATGTCTGTGTGGCTTTCACTACCCAGGATGCCATCGGAGAAGGGTTTGAAACCTTTTTGGTTGAGGATGCCACCCGGCCCATCGATCAAAAGGGTTTTGAAGAGATGAAAGCTGAGATCAAGAAAAAAGGCGGGAAAGTGATACAATCATCTTCTATCTGAGATCATTCATGGATATCCGCTCCGTTCCTATCCCCAATGCACGCCTTGAAGAAGGCAAGGTGTACCCTTTTCAGATTGTAAAGACAGTTTCACTCGGTCCGGGGGATGACTGGTTCATCATGCGGGACCCAAATGGTTATAAAACCCTGCTTCCTCAGTTTTATTATAAGGAATACGGGCTCAAACCCGGAACAGAAGTCTTTTGCAGGGTGGATAAGATCAACTGCAATGGCAGAATGTTTCTGGAACCCATGCATCCGCATTACAGGGAAGGAGAGGTGTATTCATTTGATGTGGTATCAAGGGATCATCGGATCAAT
Organism: Bacteroidales bacterium; assembly: GCA_007129945.1. Classification (GTDB taxonomy): domain Bacteria; phylum Bacteroidota; class Bacteroidia; order Bacteroidales; family UBA7960; genus PUPG01. The sequence continues at coordinate 212 of SKUN01000153.1, read as the reverse complement.
ATCCTGGAAGAGGAAGAATATTTTTTTATTGTCCGGGATGTGTTGAATAAACACTGGAGGGTCCGTACCTACAACAAAGCATGGTGGGATAGCGCGCCAGGGAATCTGCGCTGCCTCCTCAAAAGAATAAAAAAGGGACAACTTTTCCTGGTCATTGAAGATGAGGCTTTTCAGCCCTCGAAATTACATCCCGGACAAGAATATGATTTTAT
>SKUN01000202.1 GCA_007129945.1 Bacteroidales bacterium | reverse complement strand
TTGACCTGATGGATTGAGAAATGCCCCTCCCGGTCACTCATTGCGTAACTGACCATGGTGGAATCTGCGGCATCCAGCAACAGCACCGTAGTATTGGGAAGGCCTTCACCTTCCGCATCCATCAGTCTTCCGGTGATGGAGAAATCTCCCGCAAAAAGCTGCGTCATCATAAGACACAACACTAAAGAAACAATCAGTTTTTTCATGGTAAACTATTACATTAAAATCCGAATCCCCTGCCCTCCATACGCTCCCTGGCCTCCTGCATCATTTCCAGGTATGCTTCACGGCTGAGTCTTTCACCCCTTGAAGGGGGTACAACAGGCTGATCTTCCACTTCACCCAGCTCAATATGACGGGCAACCCATACCCGCTCACCGTTATTGATGTCAAGGGCCAGAACTGTCCCCGGCAAACTGACATACCGGTCCGGGCCTGTAAATGGCCTGATATCCGGAGTAAACCAGGCCGTAATCTCCTGATCCTGGATAGTATCATGATGCCAGGCCATCATGCACATATAGCCTTCGATCTCCATCATCTGATCGCCCATCCGCCAGGGGCCAAGCTCAAGGGGTTCAGTAACAAGATATGCCCTGCCCAGAAACTCAAGCCGGACAACTACTTCACTGTCTTCCCTATTCACATAGGTTTCCGTGCCAGGCATTCGCATGGCAAAACCCATCCCTCCCCGGCGCCCGGGCAAAGAAGCTTCTTCCACCTCCTTGTACAAACTCTCAGCCCCGTTAAAAACCAGCTGGTACGTCTGCTCGCTGAACTGCGGGATCATCGCCTTCAGTTCTTCCCTTTCCGGGGGAATGTTACGATGCAGGTCCATACTGTACTCATAAATGATCTTCCCCTGATCCGTCTGGGCTGAAAGGATGAAACCCATCATCAGCAACGGCAGCAAAAAGAAATAGCCTTTCCTTTTCATAAATTGTGCGTTCATATTATTTCTGTGGCAAAACTACTACTAACTGGCTCATTATGAAGTTAACCAAGTTCAAAACAAGGTTAATGAAAGGTTAAAGCATCGGAGACTATGTGTAAAACCAATATCTTTGGAGCATGACAAAGCGGAAGTTCAGGATGTTTCTTTTGCTGATGAGCATCAGCCTGGTTTTCCTGGTATTGCTCCAGGCATTCTGGTTGCGGGCCGAATACCGCTCAGCATCAGAGGGATTTAAACGGGAGACCAACCTGATGTTCAGGAATACCATGTTTCACATATCCGATTCAATTGTTTCCGGTTTTATGCAGCAGTTCATGAACCGCGACACCACGGAACAGGGGGAAAGGGAGCGACGCGACACCATCGTGATCAGTCATAGCAGGTCAGCGGACAACACAGACCACGGAAGATTTTTTTTTGAAATGGTCCACCCCGACAGCATCGCCATACAATACAAACAGGCACTGAGAAATCACAACATCCTGTTGCCGGTGGAAATCATCAAGGAAGAAACAGGCTGGCTGCCCTCATCCTACCAGAAAACCGATGAGATCAGAGACAGCCTGCCTTACGCCACACAGTTTGTTCCATTCGGGATGTACTCTTACGGGGCGAATTTTGAAGGGGTCAGACCAATGGTGATTCGCTCAATTTTCCCACAGATCGGATTCTCTGTATTTATCACCCTGCTGATTGCCCTTTCTTTTTTACTGGTAGCCCGAAGCCTTCGCGCTCAACAGCGACTGATTGATCAGAAAAATGATTTCATCGGCAATATTACCCACGAACTGAAAACCCCTGTGGCTACTACCGAAGTCGCCCTGGAGGCAATGAAGCATTTCGATGTGCTGAAAAACCCGGACCAGACCAGGGAATACCTTGACATGGCTACACTCGAACTGAATCGTCTGGGCATGATCACGGATAAAATACTGAGGACTTCGGTGTTTGATTACGAGGAAGATATCCATCTGCACAAAACTCCTGTTGATCTGGGATCGGTTGCCAATGAGGCCCTTGAAAGCTTCCGGTTTCAGGCTGCTCATAAAGGAATCAAACTAACGCTTCACTCAGAGGGCAACCTGATGGTGGCCGGGCATGAGGGCCATTTGCTCCAAATGCTGTATAACCTGCTCGACAATGCCATGAAATACGCCTCCGGCAGCGAGGAAGTGCTTGTCAGGCTTACCGGCAAAGAAGATAAGGTTGTGCTGGCTGTCAGCGACCAGGGGCCCGGTATTCCGGAAGCTCACCAGAAAAAGGTGTTTGATAAATTTTACAGGCTTCCTTCGGGTGATGTACATAACGTTAAAGGCTACGGCCTCGGCCTTCATTATGTGAAGGGCGTGGTAAGGGCCCACGGAGGCAGAATAACGCTGGAAAGCAGCCCCGGAGAAGGGGCATGTTTCATTATTAAATTGCCCGTTTATGAATGACATACGTATATTGTACGTGGAAGACGAACCTTTTTTGGCCCGGATTGTTAAAGAAAGCCTTGAAAGCAGGGGTTTTGAGGTACATCTTTCCACCGATGGCATGCAGGGCCTGGAAATGTTCCGGGAGACCAATCCGCATATCTGTGTCCTGGATATCATGCTCCCGCATAAAGACGGGCTGCACCTGGCACGGGAGATCAAACAGGAAAGACCGCAGACCCCGATCATTTTTCTGACTGCCAAAACCCAGACAGAAGACCTGATCAGGGGGTTCAAATCAGGAGGCAATGACTACCTGCGTAAGCCCTTCAGCATGGAGGAGCTGATTGTCCGGATCCAGAACCTGCTATCCATTACCTCTCCTGCCTACCGGAAAGACAACCTCAATCAGGTGGCGGGAGAAAGAATTGTACTGGGGAAATATGTTTTTTTACCGGGCAGGTATGAACTACATCTCGGTAACGAAATCAGAAATCTGTCACACAGGGAGACCCAGTTGCTGAGACTGCTCACCCAAAATACCGAAGAGGCCGTACTGAGGCGCGATCTACTGTTAAAGATCTGGGGAGACGACTCTTTTGCCAACTCACGCAACCTTGATGTGTATATTTCGAGAATCAGGGATTACCTTGCCAAAGATCCTTCTATACGTATCCAAACCCTGAAGGGGGTAGGGTATCATTTTCAGATGCCGGAGTAGGTTATCATTCATTTTTCTGCTAAGTTAATTTATTGGCCAAAAAGCAATTGGACCCGATTGTTATATTTTGTATTTTAGCATACTTATTCGTCGACAGATCATCACAATCATTCACTAAAACAATAAACAAATGAAAAAGTATTGGTTTTTGCTTATCTTCCCGGTGCTGCTCCTTGGATCCTGTGCACAGGAACCGGAAAACCCTTTGCTGGCAGAGTTTGATACCCCGTTCGGGGTTCCTCCGTTTAACGAAATAGAGAATGCTCATTTTGAGCCGGCCATCCTGGAGGGGATTCGCCAGCAGGAAGAAGAAATTGCCGCCATTGTAGACAATCCGGCCCCGCCCACATTCGAGAACACCATCGAAGCCCTGGAGTACTCCGGGGGAACCCTTGGTCGGGTCATGCGGGTTTTTTCCAACTACAACTCCACCATGACCGGTCCTGAACTGGAAGAGATCGCCAGGAACATGTCACCCAGGCTTTCGGAGCACAGTGACAATATCCGGCTGAACCTCGACCTTTTTGCCAGGGTTAACGAAGTTTACGGACAAAGAGACATGCTCGACCTGAATCCTGAACAGATGCGGTTACTGGAAGAAACCCATAAAGGGTTTGTCCGTAGCGGTGCGAACCTGCCCGCTGAAGAACAGGAACGCCTGAGGGAAATTAACACCGAACTGTCTTCCCTCACACTGACTTTCGGGCAAAATGTACTGGGTGAAACCAATGATTTCAAAATGGTGGTGGACAATGAAGAAGACCTCGCTGGTTTGCCGGAGTCTGCCATTGAGGGGGCAGCCGACCGGGCTGAGCAGGAAGGGCTGGAAGGCAAATGGGTATTTACCCTGCACAACCCCAGCGTGATGCCATTCCTTTACAATGCCGACAACCGGGAATTGCGCAGGGAAATGCAACAGGCATACATCAACCGCGGGAACCGTGACAACGATTACAACAACAGGGAGATCCTGGCTAAAATCGCCAACCTCCGTCTAGAAAGATCCAGGCTGCTGGGTTACGATAATTACGCCGCCTTCTCACTGGAAGAAACCATGGCAGGAGACATTCCCACCGTCATGGAATTTTGCCACGAAGTTTGGGAGCCGGCCCTGGCCCTGGCCAAAGAAGAAAAGGAACAGTTGCAGCAGATGGTCTATGACGAAGGCAATGACTTTCAGCTGGAACAATGGGACTGGAGATACTACACGGAAAAAGTACGGCGTGAAAAGTATGCCCTTGATGAACAGGAAGTACGGCAGTATTTTGAACTGAATACGGTACGCGACGGCATTTTTATGATCGTGGAAAACCTGTGGGGGCTGCAGTTTGAAGAGCTGCATGACATTCCGAGATACCATGAGGATGTACAGGTATTTGAAGTACTTGAAGCAGACGGTTCTCATCTGGGTGTACTTTATATGGATTTCCACCCCAGAGACAGTAAGCGCGGTGGTGCATGGATGAGCAGCTTCCGCAGCCAGCGTGTAGATCAGGACGGCAATTTTGTTCACCCGGTGATCACCATCAACGGCAACTTCTCACCTCCCACTTCTACCCGCCCGTCATTGCTGACCTACGATGAGATGACCACTTTCTTCCATGAGTTCGGTCATGCACTGCACGGACTGATGTCGGATGTACACTACCCCAGTCTTGCAGGAACCAATGTACCGCGTGATTTCGTGGAGCTCCCGTCACAGGTGATGGAAAACTGGGCCAATGAACCGGAAATCATGCGGACTTTCGCCCTTCACTACGAAACAGGTGAACCCATGCCGGATGAAATGATGGATCGCATTGTGGAAAGCGCTCATTTCAATGAGGGATTTGCCAACGTGGAATACCTCGCCTCGACATACCTTGACATGGAGTACCATATCATTACCGAACCCTTTGATGAGGATGACCTGGATGAGGTTTCCAAAAATATTGAGGCGCGGACCATTGAGAACACCGGCATGATCCCGGAAATTCATTTCCGCCATGCCAGCACCCATTTTAACCATATTTTCTCCGGCGGATATGCAGCCGGCTACTACAGTTACCTGTGGTCAGGGTTACTGGATGCAGATGTGTATGAGGCATTCAGGGAAACCGGCGACCTGTTTGACCAGGAGACCGCCCGGTCACTCAGGGAGAATATCCTGGAACGTGGCGGCACAGAAGATGCCATGCAGATGTACATCGATTTCCGTGGCCGCGAACCGGTGATTGAACCACTGCTCAGGCAGCGGGGGTTAAGTGAACCGATTGACCCCCAAGTGATAAGGAATTAATCACAGAAAACCCGCACAAAAAAAACGGGTTGCAGGTATTCAACTGCAGCCCGTTTTTTTTGTGTATTGGGGAAACGATGCTATTTTTTTGCCTCGAAATGCTCTTCCAGCAGGCGGGCCACATATTTCCCGATAATGTCAAACTCCAGATTTACCACAGATCCGGGCCTGAAATTCCGGAAATTGGTCACATCATAGGTATAGGGGATAATGGCCACAGAAAACATATTGGGCTCGGAATCCACTACTGTAAGGCTGACCCCGTTCACAGAGATTGATCCCTTATCGACCGTGATATTTTTCGGGCCCGGGTCGTATTCAAAGTAAAACTTCCAGCTCCCGTCCAGCTCTTCAACTTTTGTACAAACCGCTGTCTGGTCCACGTGGCCCTGCACAATATGCCCATCAAAACGGTCATCTGCGCGCATGCACCTTTCCAGGTTTACCTCATAACCTTCTTCCCATGTACGCATATTTGTCTTATCCAGTGTCTCCTGGATGGCCGTAAAAGTATAGTGATTCTTATCCTTGTCTACTTCCACCGTAGTCAGACACACCCCGTCGTGGGCTATACTCTGGTCGACCTTCAGCTCTCTGGCAATGGGTGTTTCAATGGTGAAATTGATATTCCCCCTGTCGCGCTCAATTTTGACAACCTTGCCGGTTGCTTCAATGATTCCTGTAAACATAATGCTATGATTTTCTGGTTGTAAAATTTTCATCACAAAGGTATAATTTTTAACAGGCCCTCCGGGATAATCGCTCAATATCCGGGCGCATCATGGAAGTCCGTTTTCACGGGTCACATTGCCGCAGTGCTTCACTGTTTCGTTTCCCTTACGGGAATCTGCCGGTGAAATCCTTTCTCCAGGGAAATAAATGTTTCGGTGGAATTGACCCCATTGATGGTCTGGATCTGCTCCACAATGACATTTTTGAGGTGCTCGTTGTTCAGTGTGAATATTTTGACAAAAAGAGAATACTTGCCCGAGGTATGATGGCATTCCACAATCTCCGGAATTCCCATAATATGCTCGAACACTTCCTGGTGGGTGGTTCCGTTGGTCAGGCTGACCTGTATACCGATAAATGCACAGGTATTATACCCCAACCCTTTGGGATTCAATGAAAACTGGGATCCGCTGATTACGCCGGCATCCGCCATTTTCTGTACCCGCTGATGAACCGCAGCACCACTGATCCCGACAATGCGCGCCACCTCCAGGTAGGGCATACGGGCATTTTTTGAGAGGATTTCCAATATTCTCCTGTCTGTGGCATCTACCAAAAAACCTTTCTCCATGAGCACATTGATTTGAAATAGAATAATTACAAAAATAGGGCTTTTTGCTTACATATCGTAACCGATATCAGGATTTCAAAAAAAAATTTTGCGTTAAGCCGGG
>SKUN01000109.1 GCA_007129945.1 Bacteroidales bacterium | reverse complement strand
TTTTTCAGGTAAATGACCCTGTAGATGTCCTGAATCTGATTGATCTGTTCACTGGTGAATCCACGTCTGCGAAGCCCTATTGAGTTGATTCCCACAAAAGAGAGCGGGTCTCTGGCCGCCTTGGTATATGGCGGAACATCTTTTCGTACCAGTGATCCTCCCGATATCATTACGTGACTGCCGATGTTTACAAACTGATGAACGGCAGACAATCCGCCAAGAATGGCAAAATCATGCATGGTGATATGTCCGGCCAGGTTGGCAGCATTGGCGAGAATGCAGTTGTTGCCAATCACGCAGTCATGTGCAATATGTACATAAGCCATCAGGAGGCAATTGTTTCCGATCACTGTCCTGTTGCTTTCTTTTGTTCCCCGGTTGACGGTGACAAACTCGCGAATGGTGGTGTTGTCTCCGATCTCTACCGTAGTTTCTTCACCTGCATACTTCAGATCCTGGGGTGCGGCACTGATTACAGCGCCCGGGAATATTTTACAGTTCTTTCCGATGCGTGCCCCTTCCATGATGGTGACATTGGAGCCGATCCAGGTTCCTTCACCAATTTCCACATTTTTATGGATCGTCACAAAAGGTTCAATGACAACATTTCTGGCAATCTTTGCCTGTGGGTGGACGTAAGCTAATGGTTGGTTCATTGCAGTGGTTTATTTTTTGCTTATTTGTGCCATCATTTCGGCTTCCATAACAACATTGCTGCCTACGTAAGCAACTCCGCGCATATGGCATATGCCTCTTCTTACCGGCGCCATCAGGCTCATTCTGAACACGAGGGTGTCGCCAGGCACAACTTTTTGTTTGAAACGCACATTATTGATCTTTAAAAAATAGGTGTTATAGTTTTCCGGGTCATTTACGGTAGACAGAACGAGAATGCCGCCTGCCTGGGCCATGGCTTCTATCTGAAGTACCCCCGGCATGACCGGTTCATTGGGAAAGTGGCCCGCAAAGAAAGGCTCATTCATGGAAACACTTTTCACCGCAACCACCGAGGAGTCTGTAACCTCAATGATTTTGTCCACCAACAGGAAGGGTGGACGGTGGGGGAGCATTCTCTTAATGTCATTGATGTCATAGACCGGTGGCTGATCAGGATTATACGAAGGAATCTGTTCCTGGTCAATGCGGGCTTTGATGTGTTTCTTGAGCAATTTTGCAAAAAGTACGTTGGAAGCGTGACCCGGTTTAGAGGCAATGATGTGGCCCCTGATGGGCTTTCCGGCAAGGGTCAGGTCACCGACCATGTCGAGGAGTTTATGGCGTGCCGGCTCATTCGGGAAAGCCAGTTCCAGATTGTTCAGTATCCCTTCATTGCGCACCTCTACGGTGGGTTTATTGAATACAGAAGCCAGCCGGTCAAGCTCTTTTTGTGTTACCGGTCTGTCTACGAATACAATGGCATTGCTCAGATCCCCGCCTTTGATAAGGTTCTGGGAAAGGAGGAACTCCAGTTCATGCAAAAACACAAAAGTGCGGCAACCCGCAATTTCATCTTTGAATTCATTGAGGTGGTTCATGCTCGCATGCTGATGACCGAGAACCTTTGATTTATAGTCGATCATGCACGTAATGCGGTAGTTGTCACTGGGCAGGGCGATGATCTCACAATCCTTTTCCTTATGGAACATCCGGATCGGTTCCCTGATCTCAAAATAATCCTTGAAGGCATTCTGAGAAACCGTACCTGCCTTCAGAATGGCATCGGTATACACCTTGCTGCTGCCGTCAAAAATCGGTGTTTCCTGGCAGTTTACTTCAATAATGGCATTGTCAATGCCCGTCCCCGTGATGGCCGCCAGTACATGCTCGACGGTAAGTACCCGGATGCCGTCCTTCTCAAGGGTAGTGCCTCTTTCGGTTTCAGCAACCAACAGGGCGTCCGCCTCTATAAAGGCATCTTCTCCTATATCTGTACGCAGAAATCGAATGCCGGAGTTTTCCGGGGCAGGTTTGATGGTGAGGTGAACGGTTTGTCCTGTATGGAGGCCAGCACCCTCAAGGGTTGCCGGCTGTTTGATTGTCTTTTGTTTTTCATTCATAACTCAAAAGGTCAGAGAATTATCGTCCCGTTCCGGAGAATTTTTTAAAACGGAAAACGAGAAAATTCGGAACGGGACGGCAAATATAGCAACTATTTTTTCTGTTTTACTTCCTTTTCCAGTTCATCAATTCGCTTAACCAGTTTGTCAAAATTCCTGAAATGGATGAAGGCCTTGCGATATTGAGATGCTTCCATGGCCGGTGACCCCATAACGATCTGTCCGTCTTTGACATTGGAAGAAACCCCTGCCTGGGCAGCCATTTTTACATGGTCACCAATGGTAATATGGCCGCTTATCCCGGCCTGCCCCCCGATCATGCAGTTTTTTCCGATTTTCGAGGAGCCGGCAACGCCTGCCTGGGCAGCCATTACGGTATTTTCACCAATGGTGGCGTTGTGGCCGATCTGGATCAGGTTGTCGAGTTTTACGCCTTTCCGGATGATGGTGGAGCCCATGGTTGCCCGGTCAATGGTGGTGCCCGCACCAATCTCCACATTGTCTTCGATAATCACATTTCCGATCTGGGCCACCTTCATGTAATTGTTGTCACTCTGGGGGGCAAAACCGAATCCGTCCGCCCCGATCACTGCATTGGAGTGAATGGTGCAGCCATTTCCGATCTGGCTGTTGTCGTAAATTCTGACCCCGCTAAAAAGCGAAGTCTTTTCACCGACCTTTGCCATGTCACCGATATAGCAATGGGGGTGGATCCGGGCACCTTCTCCGATCACGACACCATCCCCGATATAGACAAACTCACCGATATACGCATCCGCCCCGATATCTGCCTTTGGAGAGATGAATGCAAGCTCAGAAATACCCGTTTTTTCCGGGATACTGTTTTTATACAATTCCAGTAATTTGGCCAGTGCACCATATGGATCCTTCACATGGATCAGTGTGCAGCTTACTGGTTGTTCCGGGGAAAAATCGTCCCTTACCAGTACAATGGATGCGTTGGTTTTGTAAATATGCTGGGTATAGGAGGGATTGGCCAGAAAGGTAAGGGAGCCGGGCTCTCCTTCTTCAATCTTGGCAATCCGGGATACCTTGACGTCGGGATCCCCCTCAAGCTCTCCTTTTAGAAATTCGGCAATCTGTCTGGCTGAAAATTCCATGCAAGAATGTAAAAAATTCATAATATGTGCGGCCGCAAGTTACCAATATTTAGCATGACCGCCAAGCAATTTTTGTCTGATATCCGTTGGTTTTCAGTATCTGAAAGGGTTATTGCCTGTCAATCAGTAATTCCTTGGGGTAACAAATAAAGAATTTTTCCACAGGGTGGGACAGCATATTGATGTTTAATTGGTCACTTGCTTTTGCCACGTCCCTCAAAAGTCCATCCCTGGAAAGAATCCAGATGTTTCCTGTGCCGGGATCATACGCATTATTTCTCGTAATTCCGCTCACCACCAGGTAGCCGGCCTCTTCCTCGTTGACTGCCAGCTGTTTCCGTATGGCTGCCAGCTTCAATTGCCTGAGATAGGATTCGCTGAAAGGCGTGGGCCGGATCTCAATTCTGAAAAGCTTTCTCTCCACTATACCACGACTCATGTAGCTGAGAATTTGGTCTTTATGGGTTGTCCAGCTTTTAATGGCTGTAAAAATATCATAGTCATCCAGCAGGGCAAAATCTTCGAGCAGTCCGGGATCAGCCTCAAAATCACTCTTGCTGTAAGCTTTACCCAGGAATCGTTGCAGCGGAGGGGTGGCAAACAGCTGCTCTCCTGCAGCGGCAAGCATCTTGGCCCGTTTCAGTACTCCGGTCAGCATGGTCTCTGCAGCGATGACGGTTTTGTGAAGGTATACCTGCCAGTACATCAGGCGCCTGGCAATGATGAATTTTTCGATGCTGTATATCCCTTTCTCATCAATCACCAGGGTGTCGTTGGCGATATTGAGCATTTTAATGATGCGGTCCCAGCTGATCACCCCTTCAGATACCCCGGTAAAGAAGCTGTCACGGTTCAGGTAGTCCAGCCTGTCCATATCGAGCTGGCTGGATACAAGTTGGTGAAGGTGTTTTTTGGGATGGGTGTCCCGGAAGATGGCCATGGCCTCTTCAAGATTGGCCGGGGTGCTGTCATTCAGCTTTCTCATGAACATGACCGTAAGATCCTCATGACTGAGTCCTTCCACCAGAATCCTTTCCAGGGTGTGGGAAAACGGGCCGTGCCCGATGTCGTGCAGAAGAATCGCCTGGGTGGCGGCAAGGGCTTCATTGTCAGTAACAGGGTGGCCTTTAAAACGTAAAATCTCTATGGCCTGACCCATCAGGTACATGCAGCCCATGGCATGATGAAAACGGGTATGCAGCGCGCCGGGATACACCAGGTGAGAGAGACCCAGTTGCTTGATATTACGAAGTCGCTGAAAGTAAGGAGTCTCTATGAGGTCAAAAATCGATTCGTCGGGGATGTTAATAAATCCGTAAACCGGGTCATTGAATATTTTTAATTTATTGTTGGATGGCTGTTCCATGTCGCCGTTTATTAATGGCTATTGTCAGTTTTTTTGGTTATATTTGTGTAATACGCAAAATACAAAAAATATGGGTGCAACCATTCTCTGGACCGATGACGAAATTGATCTCCTGAAACCACATATACTTTTTCTTGAAAATAAAGGCTACCGGGTTTTAACTGCATCCAGCGGGTCTGAAGCACTGGACTTGGTGAGCGACAACGAAATCGACATTATTTTCCTGGATGAAAACATGCCCGGACTCTCAGGTATAGAAACCCTTGAGCGCCTGAAAAGCCAGGTTTCGGGAATTCCGGTGGTAATGATTACCAAGAGTGAGGAAGAATCCGTAATGAATGATGCCATCGGGAGCAGCATTGCCGATTACCTGATTAAACCCGTAAACCCCAACCAGATTTTATTGTCCCTGAAGAAGAACCTGGACAACCGGAAGCTTGTCAGTGAAAAGACAGGGATGGTTTACCAGCAGCAATTCAGGCACATTGGCAGCAGCTTGTCTCCGTCGCTTTCCTTTGAGGAGTGGGTTGATATTTACCGGCAGCTGGTATACTGGGAGCTGGAGCTTGCCAGGGCAGATGATGAAAGCCTGTATGAGGTCTTTTTGATGCAGAAAGCTGAAGCAAACAATGTGTTTGCCCGTTTTGTGGAGAATAACTATGAGGATTGGCTTAACGGCAGGGGGGAGGAAAAACCTGTGTTGTCTCATACATTGTTCCGCGAGAAGTGTCTTCCCATTTTGAAGGAGCAGAAGCAAGTCTTTCTGATTTTGATCGATAATCTGAGGCTTGACCAATGGAAAACCATACAGCCCAAAATTGAAACCCTTTACCGGACCGTGCAGGAGGATACGTATTGCAGTATTCTTCCCACCGCCACGCAGTATGCGAGAAATGCGCTTTTTTCCGGTTTGATGCCCGGAGAGATCCAGAAGCGTTTTTCGAAATACTGGACCAGAGAATCGGATGAGGGCACCAGGAATCAGTTTGAATCCGAGTTGCTTGCTGAACAATTGAAACGACTTGGGAGTAACATCCCTTTTCATTATCACAAGATCCTGAATCTGACGGCCGGCAAAAAGCTGGCGTCGTCTCTCAGTGACCATCTGGGGCAGAAATTGAATGTGCTGGTATACAATTTTGTGGATATGCTTTCCCATTCACGGACCGATATGGAGGTGATCAAAGAACTGGCCGACGATGAGGCGGCTTATCGTTCCATCACCCTGAGCTGGTTCGAGCATTCGCCATTGTGGGACATCATGCGTCAGCTGGCAGAGAAACAGATCCCTGTGATAATCACAACGGATCACGGGGCCATCCGGGTGCAGCATCCCACAAAAATTGTCGGAGACCGCAATACCAATACCAACCTGCGCTATAAAACAGGTAAAAGTCTTCAGTACAAAAAAAGCGAGGTGTTTGAGGTGAATAACCCCGATAATATCTATCTCCCCCGGGAAAGTGTGAGTGCCAATTATGTGTTTGCCAAAGAAAACCGGTTTTTTGCCTATCCGAATAATTACAATCATTACGTCAATTATTACAGGGATACTTTCCAGCACGGGGGTGTTTCTCTTGAGGAAATGCTGATCCCCTTTGTTTTTATGACACCGAGATAAATGATCCCTGATACCGGGAAAATATTTTCATTATGGGCAGATTAACAGAGTTCCATGTGGCGGATCCGGCTGAGCTGGAAAATGTGGCGAGATCTTTACTTGACGGCTTCCCCAACCAGCGTATTTTTGCCTTTTTCGGGCCCATGGGGGTGGGGAAAACGACGTTTATCCAGGCCATCTGCAGGGTGCTGGGAGTTACAGACCACGCAAGCAGCCCGACTTTCTCCATCGTGAATCACTATATGACCCATACGGGCGAAAGCCTGTATCATTTTGACTTTTACCGGATAAAATCGATGGACGAGGCTTTTGACCTGGGCTATGAAGATTACTTCTATTCGGGGAATTATTGTTTTATCGAGTGGCCGGAAAAGGTCGAAAACCTGCTGCCTGATGATTGCCTTATAGTGTATATGCAGGACGATCAAGGCAGACGGATTATCCGGGCCGGGAAATCCCCGGCCGGTGTTTTCTGACCTCCTTCCCTAATTAATTGACTCAATTGCAATGGTATATTCGGAATCAGAACAAAAGATGTTTTCACAGTCCTGGCACTTCGGGCCCCAGGAAGAGATGCTGGAGATCCGGAAACGCAAAAACAACCTGATTATTGGCGTTCCCCTGGAGACAGCTTATGACGAGAATCGGGTGGCCCTGGCCCCGGAAGCTGCCGGTTTGCTCACCCAGCACGGTCATCAGATCCTGGTGCAATCCAGTGCTGGTGAAAATTCGT
>SKUN01000095.1 GCA_007129945.1 Bacteroidales bacterium | reverse complement strand
GTTACCTTGATAAAAGACTCTTTTTTGTTGATTTCCGATATTTTCAGATGAATCAGTTCGGATACACGTAGCCCGCATCCGTAAAGTGTTTCCACGATGGCACGGTTCCGTTGTCCGGTGGGCTTACTCATGTCGGCAGCACTGATCATCCTGTCAATTTCGTGTACGGAAAGCACCTCGGGCAATTTGCGTCCCGTCCGGGGCATTTCCAGGCTGGCGGAAGGATCTGACCGGATGATGTTTTCCGTCAGCAGGTAACGGAAAAATGCCCGGATCCCGGAAATGACCCTTGCCTGTGTACGTTCACCCGCCCCTGCTGTGCTGATTTGAATTACAAAGGTTGTAAGTATTTCCGGTGACAATTCATCCGGTTCAGGCATTTCTTCAATGTTCCTGCAGAATGCAGCCAGCTTATTGACATCAGACACATATGCCCCGATGGAATTGTCGGATAAAGACCGTTCCAGTTTCAGGTATTCCTCGAAGCCTCTAATGAAAGAATTCCAGGCCGACATTGCGTTATGGTTGAATTGATAATCACAAAGTTACTATCCGGAATGGAAATCAGCCCCGGTTTGTATTTTTTTTTCAATTACCCGAAGGATTTGTGTAATTTTGGAGAACGGAAACGCGCTTTTCGCGGTCCCGATACAGGACACTGCCCGGTTGAACCTTACTTTTTATGAAGCAATCCAGGAATTTGCAGATCATTTCTTCGGTACTATTTCGTTCATCCTTATTTTTTAAAGAGTTTGCCTCTGCACCTCCTGCTGCCAGGTCTTTTCTTTTTTCATATGGCTTGCCCCTGATGGTATTGGGTGCTGCCGGACGGATGGCTGTAGTTTTGCAGCAAAAATCCCTGGAAGGAATTGTGCTGCGGGCTGATCAGCTATCCGGAATATTCATCATAACCCTGACAGGTTATCTGTTGTCTGTATGGCTGGGTGCATACCTGGTGGGAAAACTTGCAAAACCCTTCCGGAGCAATCCGGATAACGAGAAAGCCATGTTGCTGATCATCGCATCCTATACCCCTTATATGCTTGCACAGCCATTGGCTGCCGTTACACCGGCCATGGGCCCTGTTTCAATTCTGGGACTGATCTATACCGTATTTTTATTCGGAAAGGGTGCAGGTTCATTATTGGAAACACCGGCTCCGAAGGTGACGGGATTCACGCTTACAAGCTTTTTTGTTATTTTCGGTGTCTCTTTTGTGACAAGAAGCCTGCTCGCCGGGTTTTTTATATTCTAATTGAGAACCACTTCTATTTGTTTTAATATGATGGGTAAAAAAATGGCTTATACAATTTCAGGAACTGCCGTTGCGGGTCTGGTCCTGATAATGCTTGTCGCGCTGGTGTTTTTGCTGTCCGGGCGAACGGAAGAAAACCCTGTTGCGGAAGAAAAGCCAGAAGAACAGGAGGAAAGAACGGTTGCCAGAGATGAGTTTGGTTTTACCAAAGGCACCTATCGCATTGAAGAAGGGGTGGTCCGCCGGGGACAAACCCTTTCCCATCTATTGTCCCGCTTTGACTTTGGTCCGGCAGATGTAGACAGGATTGCACGGACGATGGAAGATGTATTCAGCCCCCGCCGCATAAGGGGAGGAAATAATTATTACGGATATTTTAACCAGTATTCGGACACGCTGTCTGAACTGTGTTATTTTGTGTATGAGATCTCCGATCTTGATTACCTGGTGGTCGATTTTCGCGACTCACTGGATATCTACAGGGGTGAAAAAGAAGTCACCAATATCTCCAGGGAGGCCTCAGGGGTCATCCGCTCATCTTTGTGGAATACCATTGTAGAAAACGACCTGCCGCAGGAACTGGTGATACATATGGCCCGAATCCTGGCCTGGACAGTGGATTTTTACCGCATTGAATCGGGAGACCGTTTCAAGGTACTTTACGAGGAGGCCCATGTGGGAGAACGCCCGGTGGGTGTTTCCCGAATTGATGCCGTTTACTTTATGCACCGTGGAAGCGAAATAGAAGGCTTCCATTTTGCCGCTGATACCATTGACGGGTATTTTGACGGGGATGGAAACAGCCTGCAAAAAGTTTTTTTACGTGCACCCCTGGAATATGGACGTATCAGTTCCCGTTACTCGCAAAGCAGACTGCATCCCATCCATGGTGACAGGCGTCCTCACCTTGGAACGGATTATGCGGCACCACACGGAACGCCCATTCTGGCTGTGGGTGACGGTACTGTAACGCGGGCCAGCTATACCAGCGGCAATGGCAACTATGTAAGGATCCGTCATAATTCGGTGTACGAAACGCAGTACCTGCATATGTCACGGTTTGCCTCAGGGATCCGTCCGGGTGCAAGGGTAGAGCAGGGGGAAGTCATCGGATATGTGGGCAGTACCGGGCTGGCCACCGGGCCTCATGTCTGCTTTCGGTTCTGGCAAAACGGCCAGCAAGTGGATCATCTGCGTCTGGAATTTCCAAGCGGTGATCCTTTGCCGGAGGATTATATGGAAGCATTCACGCAGATTCGTGACAGCCGAAGGAAAAAACTTGAGTCTGTGACTTTCGAAAAGGAGGATGTGCCTGTTTAGCCTTATTTTAATGCATTCCTGATTTTTAACAGCCTTTCCAGCAATTCTTCCAGGTTTGCCAGCGGTAGCATGTTGGCACCGTCTGACATGGCCTTTCCGGGTTCAGGATGGGTCTCGATAAACAGGCCGTTCGCCCCGGCAGCAATTCCTGCCCTTGCCATTGTACCGATCATATGAGGAAGCCCGCCGCTGACTCCGCTTCCCTGGTTTGGCTGCTGCAGGGAGTGTGTCACATCCAGCACCACCGGCAGCTTCATTTCCTGCATGATGGGAATCCCGCGAAAATCAACCACCAGGTCACCGTAACCAAAGGTGGTTCCTCTTTCGGTAAGGAGAATGTGTTCATTGCCCGTATTTCGGATCTTTTCAGCCGCAAACTGCATGGAGGATGGAGCCAGAAACTGTCCTTTCTTGATGTTGATGACTTTGCCGGTGTTTCCGGCGGCAACAAGTAACTCGGTCTGCCGGCACAAGAATGCAGGAATCTGCAGGACATCCACAAACGGGGCAGCCAGCCGGGCTTCTTCGGGCGAATGGATGTCTGTAACCACAGGAATATTGAATGTGGCTCCGATCTCTCCCAGTAGTTCCAATGCCTTTTCGTCACCGATTCCTGTGAAACTATCCACCCGTGTCCGGTTGGCTTTTTTATAAGAAGCCTTGAATATGTAGGGGATGCCAAGGTTGCGTGTGATGACATCAATCTCTTTCGCAATCTTAAACCCCATTTCTTCATTCTCCAGCACACAGGGGCCGGCCATCAGGAAAAACGAACCGTCTGCGGGTGTGGGTTCCGAGAAAATATAGTCCAGTATTTTGTGCATCAGCGGGTTGTTATCTGTTTAAAGAATATCCGCAATGTCGCCTTTTCCCTGACGAATTACTTCCATTTCATCTCCGGTACAATCTATTACGGTGGAGGCTTCATTGTCGCCATTTCCTCCAGCCACCACCATATCTACCTGTTGCTGGTGCCTTTCATGGATGAGTTCAGGATCGGTGGTGTATTCCAGGATTTCATCATCATCGTACACAGAGGTGGAAATGATCGGATTGCCCAGTTCCTGTACAATTTCCCGAATGATCGGATTGTCGGGAACCCTTATGCCAATGGTTTTTTTCCGGCTCTGAAACAGCTTGGGAACATTGTTGTTGGCGTTCAGGATAAATGTAAACGGTCCCGGCAGACCTTTTTTCATTGCCTTGTACACACTGGTGGGAAATGGCTTTGTCAGATCAGATATATGGCTCAGGTCATAACAGATCAGGGAAAAATTGGCCTTTTCGGCTTTGATACCTTTGATCTGTGCAACCCTTTGGACTGCCTTCGGCTGGTTTATGTCGCATCCCAGGGCATAAACAGTATCGGTGGGATAAATGACTACGCCTCCGTTTCTGAGACAGTCTGCCACTTTTCTTACAAGCCGGAGAGACGGGGTTTCAGGGTGAATCTTAATAAGCATATCCGGTGGTTTAAATGAACGGTACTACACAAAGATACACTTTATTGTAATTTCCGTATGAAAATTGCTGTTGATGGCCATGGCTGTCAATGAAAGAAAATACTACCTTTGCCGGGGTCAATAACGGATTCGATGGTTAGTTATGAGCAGGTTGTGGACGTTTGCAGCAATTGTATTTTTTCTGTTTGCCGGGAATTATGTCCGGGCCGCTGAAACTGTGAAAGGCCCGGATTTTTCGCAGACATTTTCTTTTACACCTTATCCTGACAGTCACGGCAGGATGGTCAATGATATTCTGCACACTATTGCAGAAGGATCGGGGAAGCTGCGTGTGTACACGAATTATTCTTTCCGGGGTCGTCTTCAGGGGGATATTATCTCCGGCACCGGTGAGCGGCACCGGTTGATTGTAATTCCTGATACCATGTATGTTGCCGGGGATATCACCTATCGTGACTTCTCTCTTGCCGGGATTCTGATTCCCGACAGGGTGAGTTTTCTCCTGGAGGTACATGACGCGGAAGAAGAAGTCTATCGTCACTTTTTTGAAGATGTCGATCTGACTGCTTCGCCTGACAAATGGGCGGAAGTGTCCTTTTCCTATGATGGAGCGGCCGATGATCTCCGTGTGAAATTTTCCGGACATCAATTTCGTTATGATGATCGGATGCGTGAGCGCCTGGATCTGTGGGGTGCTGCCCTGGAAAGTTATTATGAAGCCGGGAAGAAGCTGCAAAAAGTGGAAGAATTGACGGACGGGCTTGAAGCTGACAACCCCGAAACCCTGCTGCTTGAGGAGTTTCGTTTGTGCGAAGCGGAGGCTCTGCTGGGCGATATACATCATGCCCCGTTTCAAGAGTGGCTGGATCTGCATCAGCATGATCCGGAAAATATATTGCCTGATTATGAAAGGTTGCGCCGGGAATTGTCCCTGCTGAGGGAGGATTTTAATCAGGCGGTTTCCCAAATTGATGATCTCTATTACCAGCACGGAGAAGCGATCGTAAGGTCTGAATTTCCGGAAGATGCCAGGGGTGCATATGAATCGGCACTGAACTACAATCCCCTGCATATTCCGTCACAACTTGCCCTGGTGAAGCTTGATAAAAATTCGGGAGACAAAGAGACTGCACTGAGAAGACTGGGTGCAATCTTTGAAACAGGCCATCCATCAGGGGAGTGGAAGCATAAAGCCGATTTGCTGGCAGATACTGTGTTGGAATTGTTTTTTAAGGCCTCTTCTGAATTGATCCGTGAAGACAGGCTGACATCATCGCTCGACAACCTGGCTCATGTGCAGGTGTTCTGCAGACGCGCCGAAGACAATTACCCCTGTCCCGGCGAGCTTCGTAATATGCTGGTTCAGACTCATCATGGGATTTATCGTTCATTTCTCGTGGTGTCGGGCAGGGCGATAAGGGATGACAACCTGGATCTTGCGGTTTCCTATACGCAGAATGCCATCGATTATCAGCGAATGTATCCTGCCTACGTCCGTTCTTCCGGAGAGGCCTTTGAATTGTTGTTCAGGGTAATGACCCGCTACAGGGTACTGGCTGATTATTCTTTCCCTGAGGGGGAGCAGGGCAGAAAAGATGAATACCTGTCAAAAGTCAGAAGTATCGCGCAAAATTATCCGGAAATATTTGACTTTGTGTCTGATGCAATCAATCTGGATATGCTTGAAACCGGCACCCTGAATTATGCCGCTGCCGGTCAGCCCCGCAGGAGTCTTCAATTACTGAAGGAGCTCGAAAACAGAGGGATTGCTGCTGAAGAAACGGCTTATCTGCAGAGGCAGGCGGGAGTGGCGGCAGCGGTTCATTTCAAAAATGACCAGGGGATGAAAGAGAAACCAGAGAGCCTGATCGAGGAACTGACCGGAGGGAACGCCTGGTTCAGGTTTTTTAAAGAGTCTTTCCTGGATACCTGGTGACCCCGGCTTATGCTTCTGGCTTTTTTTCTCTTTTTCGAATCGTAAATCCGGAATGGTAGGCCCCGATAATCATGGCACCGCTGATCAATGGTCTTCGTGATGGGGGTTGTGTTGCTGGTCCAGGGCAACGATCCGGTAAAGGTCAGTCCGCCGGTCATTCCAGTTGGTGACTGTACCCCTGTTGCGGTGCCGTTTTAAAAGTTCCAGGTCAATGTCGTTGATGATGACTGTTTCCACATTGGGGGTACACTCACCGGCAATCGCGTCCCTGGCGAAAGAAAAATCAGAAGGGGTAAAAATGCCTGACTGGGCATACTGGATATCCATGTTGTCAACCTGCGGGAGGTTGCCCACCGTACCGGCAATTGCAACAAAGATCTGGTTCTCCACACACCTGGCCTGGGCACAATACCTGACCCTGAGATAGCCCTGCCGGTCGTCTGTGCAAAAAGGGACAAAAATCAGTCTTGCTCCCCTTTCTACGGCAATTCTTGCCAGTTCGGGAAATTCAATGTCATAGCAGATCATAATGGAGATCTTTCCCTTGTCGGTATCGAAGACTTCCAGGCTGTTTCCGGGCTGAACACCCCACCATTTCTTCTCGTTGGGTGTGATGTGCATTTTGTATTGTTTGCCGATTTCGCCGTTTCTTTTAAACAGGTAGGCGATGTTGTAAAGGCTGTCACCTTCGGGAGTAAAATGGGACCCGGCTACAATATTGATGTTGTATTTGATGGCCAGTTCGCTGAAGAGTTCCAGGTATTGTTCCGTAAATTCTCCGATTTTTCTTGCTGCAGTGCCCGGTTCCTCTTTGGGAAAGAGGGAAAGCAGCTGGAGTGTGAAAATTTCAGGAAACAGCACAAAGTCACTTTTATATCCCGAAGCCACATCCACGAAATATTCGGATTGTATGGCAAAATCATCAAAACTTTTGATGGGACGCAT
>SKUN01000012.1 GCA_007129945.1 Bacteroidales bacterium | reverse complement strand
TGCGTTCAATGGACTGATTCATAACCGACTCAATTTCAGGTGGGGGATCTCTGATGCCGTGAACCTGAATATTGAAGGGCGCAACAGGCTGATATACAATCAAATGTATGAAGCATTTCCGGGCATTGAAGATTTTTTCGCTCAGGATGACGGATTGGTTGATATGTCATGGGTATGGCTCTCGGGTGACCGCTGGATCGGCCATACAGAATTAGACCGGTTATACATGAGCTGGCGCACAGAAAGCTGGCGCGTCAGGGCCGGCCGGCAACGGATCAACTGGGGGATCAACCTGGTATCCAACCCCAACGACCTGTTCAACACCTATTCATTTTTTGATTTCGATTACGAAGAACGTCCCGGCGCAGATGCCCTCAGGGTACAACACTACATCAGCCATCTTTCCAGTATCGAACTGGCCGTAAGCCCGGCCAAAAAAACAGAAGACATGGTCGCCGCGGCAAAATATGTGTTTAACTCCAGGGGATTTGACATTCAAAGCATCGCCGGATACTTCAGAAACCGCCTGGCCGTGGGAGGCGGATGGGCAGGGCATATCGGGGGAGCCGGTTTCAAAGGTGAGGCCACCTGGTTCTACGACCTGAAACAACAGAGCAATACAACACATCAGAAAAAAACGACACAGCCTGAAAACGTGGACAGAGCGAACCTGGTCCTGGCCGCAGGCCTGGACTACATGTTCTCCAGCGGCACATTCGGTGTGCTGGAACTACTATACAATGGCGGGTATGAAAGAAACCCGGGGGAAGTCATACAGGTAACCCAGCCCCTCCGGCCCGACAACATCATGTTCTCAAAGTATGCAATTACAATTAGTGCCGATCACGCTTTTTCCCCGATCCTCAGCGGAGGTTTGGCGGTGATGGCCCTTCCCGATACCGAAGCGGCCTTTTTAATGCCACAATTGAACTATTCAGTGGCCACCAACCTGGATTTCCGGTTTGTCGGTCAACTCTTTTTCGGTGGTGAGGGCACCATTTTTGAGGAAGCCGGCGCCGGACTCTTTATTTCCCTGAACTATTCCTTCTGAAATAGCAACCTTTGGTACAATTTATGCTGTATCCAAATAGTGACAAACAAAAACCCTGAACCCACAAACCAACAACCAACAACCTGCCAGCCTCGTCCAACGCTCACTGGCAACCCCCACGAACCCCAGGCCATGAGAACCAACAACTAAACTCTTACATCCAACCGAACCCCGATGAACGAATTGAATTACATAACCCCCGCCATGGAACACAGCCCTCTCTGGTCAGGCCAGGACAGCCATCAGCATCAGGAGAGCAGGCGGGAAAAACTCGGATTTTACCTGCTCCGCCTTGGGATTTTAACCGGATTGCTGGTTTTTGCTTTACAAGCCGGATCTGCGGTCTGAAACCCAGGCCGTGATCTGAAATAAGGCAGTTAGTATTTTTTTAACATGAAAAGTTTTTTGTAACGAAATAGTTTTCCCATATTTGCAGCGTGATTAATTATCTGAAAATCAATTTTTTAAACAGCTGTTTTAGTTTTTTTGATGAGCACTTCAGATTTTGATGCACAAAATAACACACCCATGAACAATCATTATAAAATCCGGACTGCGAAAGATACCGACAAGAAGGATATATACAGACTTTTTCTGGAAAAAGTCACCCGGGAAAAGAAACTGCTGAATGCTTCGATTGTACCTGAATGCTTTTTGGAGGAGTTTGTTGATAAGGCCATCAAAAAAGGAAATATGCTTGTAGTGGAAAACAACCGCGACGAGGTGGCGCTTATTGGTGAAGTTCATTATTATCATACCAACGGCAAGGATAGCCCCGATGAAAATGATCTGCTTAAGGAATTTTCTTTTTTCTCAGGTACCGCATGCGATCCCGGCGAACAGGAAACAAGCCTTGTAAGCTGGTTGTTTGGCGAAATAGAGCAAAAGCACCACGATGTATTCAGGGTGGAACTCAATACCCCTGTATGCTCCGAAGCTTCGGTCAACTTTTTCAAAAAAATGGGGCTGACAGTAGAAGGGAATTATAACGGGAGGCTGAAAAACAAGTCACCGCGAAGGCAACTGATGTTACCCCTTTCCTGGACCAACCCCTCATTCAATTAACAACCCCTTTTTCAATAAATACATAATTCAGACATGTTTCCTTTGCGCCGGGGCGGACACCCCGGCGTTTTTATTATTGCCTGATACCATCATTATATGTAACTTTGGCATCCTCAAATCAATACATCGAAAAATGAAAAGCCAGAACAGCAAATCACTTGCCATTGCGCTCCTTGCAGGCCTGTTTTTATTTACCGCATGCGCCAATTCCGGCAACGGATCCAATAACCAGGAGCCATCAGACATCCATGTTAAGATTGAAACCACCATGGGTGACATCACCGTCAAACTTTATGACGAAACACCACAGCACAGGGATAATTTTTTGTCACTGATAGAAGAAGATTTTTACGAAGGCGTGCTTTTTCACCGGGTCATTGACCATTTTATGATACAGGCCGGTGATCCGATGAGCAGAGATGCAGTTCCGGGAGAACCCCTTGGATCAGGCGGACCGGGATACACCATTCCTGCCGAGATCGTACCGGGCATCTACCATCAAAAAGGAGCTTTGGCCGCAGCCAGGCAGGGCGACCAGGTAAATCCGGAAAGGGAATCCTCCGGATCGCAATTCTATATTGTACAGGGAAGGGTGTTCAGCGAAGAAGGCCTCAGCCGGATGGCTGAAGAAAGAGACCTGGACCTCAACGAAGAACAACGGGAAATCTATACCACCACAGGAGGAACCCCCCACCTTGACAACGCATATACAGTATTTGGCCAGGTAGTCGAAGGATTGGACATCGTGGAACGCATTGCCGCCATGGAAACCGACGACAGAGACCGCCCGATAGAGGATGTGTCTATTGTCAGGATGGAAGTGATTGAATAAATAAACAAACTATGATTGAAAAGATTGACGCCCTGCTGAAAGAGGTAGAAAGTTTCAGTGCGAAAACCATAGAAGAAGCGGAGGCTTTCCGGGTAAAAATGCTCTCCAAAAAAGGAGAGATCCCGGCATTGTTCAAGGATTTTAAGTCGGTTGACCCTGCCAGCCGTAAGGACGTGGGAATGCGTCTTAACCAGCTCAAGCAGTCTGCCACCGACAAGGTCAACGAGGAAAAAGACAGACTGGCTGCCGCCGATGACAGCGGGAGCACCCAACGGCCGGACATGACCATGCCTGCCCGCTTTAACCCCATTGGCTCCCGCCACCCGCTGTCTGTGGTCAGAAACCGCATCAACAAAATTTTTGAAAGAATTGGCTTTGTGATTTCAGAGGGCCCGGAAATCGAAGACGACTGGCACAATTTCAGCGCATTGAACTTCCCGGAAGAGCACCCTGCACGTGATATGCAGGATACTTTTTTTGTGGAGACAAATCCGGACATCGCCCTGCGCACCCATACCTCTTCTGTGCAGGTGAGGGTCATGGAAAACCAGCAGCCGCCGATCCGGACCATATCCCCCGGAAGGGTGTTCCGCAATGAAGCGATCTCTGCCAGAGCCCATTGTATCTTTCACCAGGTGGAAGGCCTTTACATTGATGAAGGCGTGAGTTTCGCCGACATGAAACAGACCCTGTTGTATTTCGCCCGGGAAATGTTTGGTGAAGACACACAAATCCGCCTGCGCCCGTCGTTTTTCCCGTTCACCGAACCATCAGCCGAAATGGACGTTTCCTGCAACATTTGCGGGGGCCCCGGATGCACCATCTGCAAATACAGCGGCTGGATCGAGGTAATGGGCTGCGGCATGGTCGACCCCAATGTACTTGACAACTGCGGCATCGACAGTACCAGATACTCGGGCTTTGCCTTCGGCATGGGAATCGAGCGCATCGCCATGAACCTTTACCAGGTCAAAGACCTCAGAATGTTCTTCGAGAACGACCTGCGTTTTCTGAAACAGTTTGAATCTGCGGTTTAGAATAGTTGTTGGTTGTTAGTTGGTTGTTGGTTCTCATGGGAAGAGTGTTGGGAAAGCTGCCAATGGTCTGGTAAACGGCCTGCGCGGTTGTTGGTTGTTAGTTGGTTGTTGGTTCTCATGGGAAGAGTGTTGGGAAAGCTGCCAATGGTCTGGTAAACGGCCTGCGCGGTTGTTGGTTGTTGGTTCACACGGGCCATGGAAACTAACAACCAGCTAGCTTCATCCAGTGAATACGGGCAACCCTTACAGTTCTCATCCCGTGGAAACCAACAACTGGAGAGGGCGACAGCCCTCGACTAACCAACAACTGGAGGGGCGTCAGCCACGACTAACCAACAACTATCAGGCGCGAAGCGCCGGAACTAACAACCGGAGAGGGCGTCAGCCCTCGACTAACTGGAGGCGCGCAGCGCCGACTTAATATGAAAGATACACTTAACATCGCCCGCGAACTGGACCGGAAAGACCCGCTTAAGGATTTCCGCCAACGGTTCTATATCCCTGATAACACGATCTATGTAGACGGCAACTCCCTCGGGCTGCTCAGCGAAGATGCCGAAAAATCCCTGTTGCGGGTGCTGAACGAATGGAAAACCCTGGGAATCAGAGGCTGGCTGAGTGCCGAACGCCCATGGTTCTATTTTGCCGAACACATTGGTGAGATGACTGCTCCCCTGGTGGGTGCCGCACCCGGTGAATTGATCTTCTCCGGAACCACCACTGTGAACATCCATTCCCTGATCTCCTCCTTCTACCAGCCGAAAGGAAAACGCACCAGGATTCTGGCCGATGAACTGAATTTCCCCTCCGACACCTATGCCCTGAAAGGACAGATCAAACAGAAAGGGCTGGATCCGGATCGTGAGCTTTTGCTTGCCCGGAGTGATAACGGAAAAACCCTGGATGAGGACCGCATCGTTTCCATGATGACCGATGAGGTGGCCCTGATTTGGCTCCCTTCTGTGCTTTATGCAAGCGGACAACTGCTCGACATGGAATACCTTACACAAGAAGCGCATAAGCGCGGCATTCCCATCGGGTTTGACTGCAGCCATTCCGCCGGAGCCATCCCCCACCACTTCAATCGCTGGGGTGTGGACTTTGCCACCTTCTGCAGCTACAAATACCTCAACGGAGGCCCGGGCTGCACGGCTTTCCTTTATGTCAATGAAAAACACTTCGGCAAGGAACCCCTCATGGCCGGATGGTTCGGCTACGTCAAAGAAAAGCAGTTCGACATGTCACTGGATTTCGAACATGCCGAAAGTGCCGGTGGCTGGCAGATCTCATCACCAGGCATCCTGGGGGCCTCCACCATGGAGGGTTCTGTGCAGCTCATGCAGGATGCGGGTATTGAACGGATCCGGAAAAAATCCCTGCAACTGACCGGCTTCTTCCTGGAACTGTTCCATGGTACCCTCGATACTCCTCCGTACAACTTCTCAATAGCCACCCCTGAGGATCCGCAGCGGCGCGGCGGCCACATCGCCCTTACCCATCCTGACGAAGCACTCCGCATCAATGAGGCAATGAAGGCCAGGGGCATCATCCCGGATTTCAGGGCACCGGATACCATCCGCATCGCCCCCGTGGCAATGTATAATACCTTTGAAGAAGTCCGGCAGGTTGCGGAAGTCCTGAAAGAAATCATAGACAATAAGGAGCACCTCCGCTTTGAGAAACAAAGAAAAGCGATCTCCTGACCGGATTCTGCATAATTTCCATTACCTTTAATCCTCAGAACTTGAAAAGGTTTTGATTTGGAATAGGCATACATTAATACAGTGTGCGCATATCTGAATGCGAGTAGTCAAATTCATTATGTAACAGTACTGTCTTTCTGCGGATACCCTTCACACACACCTGAATACAGGCAACCAAATTACACCAAAGGCAACGGGCTATCCCTTGTCAGGAAAAATGTCATACAAATCCTGACACAGATAAACAGACATACCCTCTTTATAAAACTCAATCCCGGAGTAAATCCACAATTTCCCAAAATAAACATTTAACCAATCAACATGAACGAACAGGAACTGCAACTCAGGCAAACGCTTGAGAAGTTGAAAAAAAACAGCAAAAAGGTGATCATCGGGCTGATCGTGCTGATCGCCGTGGCCACCTCGGTAAAAACCATCGGCCCTGAACAGGAAGGCGTGGTACTGATGTTTGGAAAGTACAACCGTACCCTGCAACCGGGGCTGAACTTTATCGCCCCATTCGGACTGGAAAAACTCTACAAGATACCCGTACAACGGCAGCTAAAACAGGAGTTCGGCTTTCGCACCATTGAAGCCGGTACCCGTACCCGCTATGCGAAGGATGAATACCGTGATGAGTCACTGATGCTCACGGGTGACCTCAACCTGGCGGATGTGGAATGGGTGATACAATACCGCATTGTCAACTCCTTCGACTATCTTTTCAGGGTGAGAAATGCGGAAGATGCACTGCACGACATGTCGGAAGCCGCCATGCGTAAAATCGTGGGCGACCGTACCGTCAACGAAGTGCTCACGGTGGGAAGGCAGGAAGTCGCAACCAGCGTGGAAGTTCTGCTGCAAAGGATGTGTGATGATTATGAGAACGGCATCCGGATCGACCAGGTGGTGCTGCAGGATGTGAATCCACCCGACCCGGTAAAGGCCTCTTTCAATGCGGTGAACGAAGCCCAGCAGGAAAGGGAAACCCTTATTAACCAGGCAGAGTCGGAGTACAACCGCGTAATTCCGCGCGCACGCGGTGAAGCCCAGGAAACCATACAACGGGCTGAAGGTTATGCCCTGAGCAGGGTCAACCGGGCCACGGGAGAAGCTGACCGCTTCAACTCCCTGTATACGGAGTACATCAGGGCTCCCGAGGTGACCCAAAAACGGATCTACCTGGAAACCATGGAACGATTGCTTCCCCTGATCGGAAACAAAGTGATCATTGACGAGAATGGCACCAATGTG
>SKUN01000021.1 GCA_007129945.1 Bacteroidales bacterium | reverse complement strand
TACAAGGATATTGCCCTTGTGATGGAGCTTCAGCGTGACCTGGTGGATGTGGTTGTGGAGCTTACCCCGCTGGCCGTGATAAAAGGCTAGTCACAAATTACCGGATCTTTTTTACGGTTTTGGCCACATCCTGACCGTTGTATTTTGTCTCAATGGTAAATTCAACTGTATCACCAATCAGCAGATCGTTGAAATCCACATTGACCACATCGGTATAATGGAAAAACAGATTATTATTGGGGAAACTGATGAATCCATAGCCGTTTTTCAGGCTGAGTACATCACCGATATGCACTTCATCGGTCTGTGATGCGGATTTATTACCGGAGTTTGACTCTTCCTGCACAAACAAATTAACCAGCATGGGGTCGGTACTTCCATTCTGACTCTCGATAAGGTCATGCATTTTTACAGGATAGGTAACTTCCTTTAATAACCCCTGTGAAGTACGTGTGATGACTTTCTGTCCTTCGTCGTTGGTGAAGTCAAAATCCCAGCACAGCAACATGACCCTGATCCCCATGGCATTCAGTTTGCGGATCAGCGGAACGAAATCCCCGTCTGAAGCAATCAGCACCAGTACATCCATTTTCCCGCAAATGGCCATATCATAAGCTTCCAGGGCAAGATATACATCCACGTTCTTTTCCTCCCGTTTTCCATGGAAGCTTTTGATCGGAAAATAATGGGTGACCAGCCCCTCGGACATCAAAATATCATCAAATACCCTTTCATAATACAACTGGTTGCCCCGCTGGGCAGCATCCTGGGCACTGATTCTGCCCCTGAAATAATGGGCATCCGTAATGCGGCAAAGCTTCGTCGGCGCAGATTCTTCTTTTGCCACCTGTTGGCGGATAAATGCATGTAACCCTGCAATGCTCAGCCGTCTCTGTCTTGCGTGTACATAATTATAGTAATTGCTTACGTGCAGGAAATAATTGCCATCATAGAATACACCTATCCTCGTAAGTTTTTGGGGTTTTTCTTCAGTCATTGATTCTATGGTATAAAAAAATATAAACTTTAAACAAAGGAGAATGTTTTTGCTATGTACGATTTTGGTTTTGCCCGTTTGGGATGTTAAAAATTTGTTAATCGAATAAAAATATACTCTCAAATAAAAAAAATACTTTTCAGGGCTGATGCTTGTAACCTGAAAAGGCTATACCTGTCATGCAAATCTAAACAAAATACGGTAATAAAAAATGGTTTTACGGATTTTATTCCCCGGTTTTAGCATATTTGTCAAAAGGGCTTAATTTTGTAGCTTTCAAAACAATTATTATATGGGAAAAGAAAAACCGGGAATACCAAAAGGAACCAGGGATTTTAACTCCGTTGAGATTGCCCGGCGGGATTATATATTTGAAGCCATCAAGACGGTTTACCGTAAGCATGGGTTCAGGCCGATTGAAACCCCTGCCATGGAGAATCTTTCAACGTTGATGGGCAAGTATGGCGAAGAGGGGGACAGGCTTATTTTCAAAATTTTAAATTCCGGAGATTTTGCCGCCAAGGTCCCTGACAATATCTGGCAGTCAAAAAATGCCGCTCCTTTATCGGCCAAAATCTGCGAAAAAGCCCTGCGCTATGATTTGACGGTCCCGTTTGCACGATATGTTGTGCAACATCAGAATGAGATCACCTTTCCTTTCAAGCGTTATCAGATTCAGCCGGTTTGGAGGGCTGACCGGCCGCAGAAGGGTCGTTACAGGGAATTTTTTCAGTGTGATGCCGATGTGATCGGAAGTGATGCGCTGGTCAATGAGGCGGAATTTCTGCAGATTATCGATACGGTTTTCTCCGAACTGGGAATTCGCGTTATGATCAAATTGAACAACAGAAAAATCCTGGCCGGGTTGGCAGAATACATCGGGCATGCGGATAAAATGACCGACATAACAACGGCCATTGACAAGCTCGATAAAATCGGGCTGGACAATGTAATTCTGGAGCTAAAGGAGAAGGGCCTTGACGATGTGGCTGTTGAGAAGCTGATGCCGGTGCTGAGCCTGGAGGGCACCAACCGGGATAAAATTGATCAATTGCGTACAATTCTTAAAGGTACGGAAACCGGACGTAAAGGGCTTGAAGAGATCGGTGAGGTATTTGATATTGTTTCAGGCACCCCGCTTGATTGCCAGCTTGAACTTGATCTGACACTGGCAAGGGGATTAAACTATTATACGGGCGCAATCATTGAGGTTAAAGCTTTGGATGTCCCCATGGGCAGTGTTTGCGGAGGAGGTCGTTATGATGACCTTACCGGTATCTTTGGTTTAAAAGATGTATCGGGTATCGGCATCTCTTTCGGCGCGGACAGGATTTACGATGTCATGCAGGCACTGGATATCTTTCCCGATACACTGGGAACTTTTACCCGCCTGATGGCAGTAAACTTCGGCCGGAAAGAACGGGACTATTGCCTCCCTTTCCTCCAGCGGATGCGTAACAAGGGGGTTGCCTGCGAAATGTATCCGGATCCTGCCAAGATGAAAAAGCAAATGCAGTATGCGGACAAAAACAACATTCCTTTTGTGCTGATGGCCGGTGAAGAAGAGATAAAAAAGGGGATTTATTCATTGAAAGATATGCGCAGCGGGGAGCAGCAATTATTGCCTCCGGAAGAGATTGCGCAAATTATATCCGCTACAGAATAACCCATAAAACAACATTGAATGAAGACGCATCGCATTGATTCTCAGGCCATAGATTTTGATGTCATACGAAAAGTGCTGGATCCGGATGTTCAATTGCTTCTTGCTGATGAGGCGCGACACCGTGTGATCCGTTGCCGGGATTATCTGGACCAGCGGATCGAGCATGGGGATGAGCCCATATACGGCGTAACTACAGGCTTTGGCTCATTATGCAATCACAGTATTTCACGCACTGACCTGAGTACTTTGCAGCGTAACCTGGTTATGTCGCATGCTTGCGGGATCGGCGATGAAGTGCCGGGAGAGATCGTCAGGCTGATGCTCTTTCTGAAAATTCAATCACTGGCCTACGGACATTCCGGGGTGCGTATGGAAACACTTGATCGCCTGGTTGATTTTTTCAATCACGGGATTTACCCGGTCATATATACCCAGGGTTCACTCGGTGCATCCGGGGATCTCGCCCCGCTGGCCCATTTGTCATTGCCTTTGCTGGGGCTTGGGGAAGTGTATTTTCAAGGGGACCGGATTGATGCAGGGGAGCTGAATGACAGAATGGGATGGGCTCCACTTGAGCTCGCTGCCAAGGAAGGGCTGGCTCTGTTGAACGGAACTCAGTTTATGGGAGCTTATGGTGTATGGGCACTAAGCAGGGTATTTGACTTGTCTCACTGGTCAGATCTTACTGCGGCCATGTCGTTGGAGGCGTTCATGGGGCGTTCTGATCCTTTCTTTGAACAGGTTCACAGGATAAGGCATCATCCCGGGCAGCTCGAAACCGCGGAAAAAATACGGAAAATACTGGAAGGAAGTGCGCTTATGCAAGAGAAAAGGAATTACGTCCAGGATCCCTATTCTTTTCGCTGTATCCCTCAGGTGCATGGTGCCAGTAAAGATGCCATCAAATATGTGGCCGGGGTGTTTCTGCACGAAATGAACGCGGTAACGGATAACCCCACGCTTTTCCCGGATGACGACCTGATTATTTCGGCAGGGAACTTTCACGGTCAGCCGCTTGCCCTGGGCCTGGACTTCCTGAGTATTGCCCTGGCCGAACTGGCCAATATCTCTGAGCGACGTGTTTACAGGCTGATCTCGGGCACACGTAATTTACCTTCTTTCCTGGTGGCCAACCCGGGCCTGAATTCCGGTTTTATGATCCCCCAGTACGCAGCCGCTTCCATCGTGAGTCAGAACAAACAGCTTTGCACCCCTGCATCCATCGATTCCATTGAATCATCACAGGGACAGGAAGACCATGTGAGCATGGGTGCCAATGCCGCGGTAAAAACCATTTCGGTGTTGCATAATCTGGAAAAAGTGTTGGGAATCGAGTTGCTTACAGCCTGTCAGGCACTCGGGTTTCGGGAAACTGAAAAAGCGGCTCCCATCCTGAGGGAATTGTACAATGACTTCAGGAAAGAAATCCCCTTTATTCAGAATGATACCCTGATGTACCGGGAAATGCACAAAGCACAGGCCTTTATTCAGGAAAACTTGCCGGAGAGGTATATATAAAAATGTCGCCTGCTTAAAAACAGGCGACATTGATTCATATTGCGGGATTTGCAGTGCTGATTAATTGGTGGAGTAAGCGGACCCGCCTTCTTTCACCAGTTTTTCTTTCACTACAGCCTGGGCAGCTGCCAGCCGTGCAATTGGCACCCGGAAAGGTGAGCAGCTGACATAATCCATTCCAACTGTATGACAGAATTCAACAGAGCTCGGTTCTCCGCCATGCTCTCCGCAGATGCCGATCTTCAGTCCCGGACGGCCCTGGCGACCGAGTTCAACACCCATCTTCACCAGTTGCCCGACACCTTCCTGGTCAAGCACCTGGAAAGGATCGTTTTCAAGTAGTCCTTTTTCGAGATAAATTGGGAGAAAACGTCCTGCGTCATCCCTTGAATACCCAAAGGTCATCTGGGTGAGGTCGTTGGTCCCGAAGGAGAAGAATTCGGCATTTTTGGCAATTTTATCTGCAATCAGCGTAGCCCGGGGGATTTCGATCATGGTTCCCACCAGATAATGCACCTTGTCACCCCTTTCTTCAAATACCTGCTCCGCTGTGCTACGCACAATCTGCTCCTGAAGCTGCATTTCCTTCTCAGTCCCTGTAAGCGGAATCATAATCTCCGGGATGGCGTTCACCCCTTTTTTCTTCAGGTTAAGGGCTGCTTCAATGATTGCCCTGGTCTGCATTTCAGAAATTTCCGGGTAGGTATTACCCAGGCGGCAACCCCTGTGTCCGAGCATGGGGTTCGTTTCATGCAGGGCGTCCACGTTGGCTTTCACCTCTTCAGGAGAGATTCCCATTTCCCTGGCCATCTCTTTTTGGTTTTCTTCCTCATGGGGAAGGAATTCATGCAACGGAGGATCAAGCAGCCTCACAGTTACCGGAAGGTCATGCATTGCGTCAAAGATTCCCTCAAAGTCTTCGCGCTGAATTGGCAGAAGCTTTTCCAGCGCCTTACGGCGCCCGGTTTCATCTTTGGCCAGGATCATTTCGCGCATGGCGGTAATCCGTTTCCCTTCGAAAAACATGTGTTCTGTCCGGCAAAGACCAATTCCCCTGGCACCGAATTCACGCGCCACTTTTGAATCTTTCGGGGTGTCGGCATTGGTCCGGACATGCATACGCGTATACTTATCGGCCAGCTCCATCAGTTTCGCGAAATCTCCGCTCATCTCCGGATCCATTGTTTTGACCTTGCCTTCGAAAACCTCGCCGGTTGTTCCGTTCAGGGAGATAAAGTCTCCTTCACTGAACTCTTTTCCGTCAATGGTCATGGTTTTTTTCCTGTAGTTCACGTTCAGGGCACCTGCACCTGAAACGCAGCATTTGCCCATTCCACGGGCAACAACTGCGGCGTGAGATGTCATACCCCCGCGGGCTGTCAGGATACCCCGGGCAGCATCCATACCACTGAGGTCTTCAGGAGATGTTTCTATGCGCACCAGGATAACTTGCTTCCCTTTTGCCGCCCACTCGGCGGCGTCATCGGCAAAGAAAACAATCTGTCCGGTTGCCGCGCCTGGTGAGGCGGGAAGTCCTTTTGCCAAAAGATTGGCTTTGGCCAGTTCATCGGTGTCAAACACAGGGTGGAGCAATTCGTCCAGTTTGCCGGGTTCCACGCGCAACATGGCTTCCTCTTCCTTAATGATTCCTTCGCGCAGCATGTCCATGGCGATTTTTACCATGGCCGGGCCGGTACGTTTGCCGTTGCGGGTCTGCAACATCCAGAGCCTGCCTTCCTGGATGGTAAACTCCAGGTCCTGCATGTCTTTGTAGTGTTTTTCCAGTTTTTCCTGTTGCTGGTCCAGTTCTTTGTAAATTTCCGGGAAAAGCTCTTCCAGTGAGGGATAAACTTCTTTTCTTTCCTCTTCGGAAACACCTTGCAGTTTGGCCCAGCGAAGGGACCCTTCCCTGGTGATCTGCCTGGGTGTGCGGGTCCCCGCAACCACATCTTCACCCTGTGCATTTACCAGGTATTCACCGTTAAAAATCTTTTCCCCCGTGGCTGCATCACGGGTAAAGGCTACACCGGTAGCGGAAGTGTTACCCATGTTTCCGTATACCATGGCCTGTACATTGATAGCGGTTCCCCATTCTGAGGGGATGTTATATTTTTTTCTGTAGTAGGTTGCCCTTGGGTTATTCCATGATTCAAAAACAGCCATTACTGATCCCCAGAGTTGTTCCCAGGGATCTTCCGGGAAATCTTTGCCTGTTTTCTCCTTAACGGCTTTTTTGAAGCGGTTAACCAGTTCCTTCAGATCATCTGTGCTGAGATCCTGATCCGTATCTGCTCCTTTTTCCTCCTTGAGTTCGTCCATGATCACATCAAAGGGATCTTCCTCCTCTTTGCTGTCTGGCTTGAGTCCCATCACTACATCCCCGTACATCTGAACAAAACGACGATATGAATCCCATACAAAACGCTCGTTGCCTGTCTTTTTACTGAGGCCTTCCAGGGTTTTTTCATTGAGGCCCAGGTTCAGTACCGTATCCATCATACCCGGCATGGAAGCACGTGCACCAGAACGTACTGAAAGCAAAAGCGGATTGTCTTTGTCTCCGAATCCTGCGCCCATCTCTTCTTCTACGCGTCGCATGTTCTCTCTGACTTCCTCTTCGATGGCTTTCACTACACCATTATGTCCCACCTGGTTGTACAAGGTGGAAGTGTCGGTAGTAATGGTAAATCCGGGAGGAACCGGTACACCGATATTGACCATTTCAGCGAGGTTGGCTCCCTTGCCACCCAGAATGTTACGCATCGTGGCGTCTCC
>SKUN01000103.1 GCA_007129945.1 Bacteroidales bacterium | reverse complement strand
TATTCAGATTTCAAGGTTTATTAAAGCGTGATCTCAATTTCCCTGAAACCGGCACATTCTGAGCCGGCCCGCAAAACCAGGGTGCCTCCGCCCTGCACCACCCAGCTCCGCTCCAGCGAACTGTGACCCTCAAGGGACTGGATGATGTCAATGGTCTTGCCACTCATCAATTTCTGGTCGTCGCCAAGTTCAACCCGCACCACAGGTTTTTGCACCCAACGCACACGTTGCCCGATCTGTGAGGTTGCCGGGAAACTACCGGAATTAGCAATATCCGCAGTTACACGGTATACTCCCCGGCCCAGCTGCTCCGTCCTTACATTCAAAATGTCCATCCGCGGACGAAGCCGGGCAATTTCAGTGATAAAATGATAATGCCCTGCAGCCAGGGAATCCACCAAATGATACGGCGGGGTTTTCATGACAAAAGGAGCAATGCCTCCGACTTCCACCTTTCTTCCGGGAAAATCCGGGTGATCCACTTGCTCCCATGGCACAAACACATCCTCAACTCCTTCGGTCTCTGCCCAACGAAGAAAATTCAGCTCTTTACTTTCATAAGAGGAATCATTCTCCCCCATATCAGGGATCCACCACCCCGGTGTACTGAAGCTGAAGCGGCCGTAATGAAAATAAGCCCACTGGAAAAAATCACCCGGCGAACCATCCGCCCCCTCAGCATTAGAAACATCCACCCCAGACTGGTAAATATTGCTTACCATGCGATTGACCTTCACATCATCTTCCAGCCATCCGCTTATGATCCGGCCGGAGGTTTTCCGTGGATCATATGACAATGGCCGGGAAAGATTGTCGGCTTCCCCCAGACTGATCACAGCATATACATTTTTGGCACCGAAAAGGAAATCAGCGATCGCTCTGGTCTCTTTCTCAGATATGGCATGCTCTCCGGCCCCACGGGTAAAGACCGGGTAATCGTAAGTAAAGTTGCGGTTGAAAAAGACCCCTTCTTCTCCGTCTTCATTCCATTGACCGTCCTGGTCCTCGTCAATTCCTTCACTCAAAACACGGTAACTGCCCCGGTCTCCTTTTTCATTGCGTGCTTTGACCATCACCCGTTCATCTTCAGGGTGCTTCATCCATTCCCCTGTCGGATCCTCCACACGCATCATGGTGATCAGCCCATCGCCGTTCAGGTCATTGTAGGGATCTTCGCCAACCCTGCCATCGCGGTCAAGGTCAGATGGGTTCGCATTCCCAAGGCGCTCATAACGTAAAGGGGCAAAATACTGGGCCCTTGCATCAGGGCTCATATCCGGAAACACATAAAAAGTAACCGAATCGAGCAGCTGCTGTATTTCTTCCCGGCCTGATTCATCCAGCAGGCGCTCTGCAAAAGAAACGGCCATTTCAGTACCAAGCAGTCGGTCGCCCGCCACTCCTCCGACAATGGCAACAGCCGGTCGCTGACTCAGCTCCCCGGAACCGACGGAAAGCAGCCAAATATCTCTCCCGCCCACAGTGGTCGTGAGTGATTCCAGAGACACCAAAGAGGGATATGCCCCTGCAAGGGCCTCCAGGCGATCAGACAGCTGCCGGTGATCACTGTAATCGTTATCGGCCATTGATTTAACCGGCAGACAAACAATCACAAACAGTAATACAATTAAGATAGTCTGTTTCTTCATAATAATCAGGATTGGAAAAAGAACAAAAAGATATTCGCCGGCAGGGAAACAGCGACCGGGCAAACATTAAATCGCAATAACTAATTCAGCGGGTTGGCAACCATTGTGGCCGTAACCTTCACAACAGCCGTGAAATCTGCCGGGCCCTCGTCCACAGAAGCATGCAGATACATGCGAAAACGGTGTGGCGGGCTGGTTGCCAGCTCCTCCAGACTGTCACGGCCGCTTTTTTCCGTTTGCAGTACTATCGGACTGTTCAACAGGGCGTGCAGGAACAGGTTGTCCATTTCTGCGATCGTGGATTGTGCCGCGCCATCAGGCTCCGCAATGGCAATGGACGCGCTTTCAAGAAGCTGTGTTTCACTCCCGTTAAACCGGTTCAGCCTGATCTCAAGCTGTTCCACCCTGATCTCTTTAATCTTGCTTCCATATTCACCGATGACATCAGAGCTCGCAGACAGGTCCACCACATCAGAGCTGGAGAACGTAGTCTGATTTGTATTAACGGTAAATTCATGCTCGAATGTGAATGTTTCCTCCACATCCAAAAGATCCTCGCAACTGACCAGGGAGGCCATTGTCAGGCCGGCCAAACCAATGATCAACAAAAATTTCTTCATCTTGCTGTTTTTTTGTGGTTAATGATTGGGGTTCATTCAACTCTCCGGTGGCAAGTTAGAAAAAAATGCATTGCGCCCTCCCGGAGGGCAGCGTTTTTTTTACAAAACCCCTTTTCATCCATAACCCTGAAAACTGCACATAATTTCGTATATTGTGATTGCAAACAATTAAAACATCGCATTATGATAAAAGGAAAAGTACTTTTGGGATTACTGGCCGGTTTTGCCGCCGGAACGATGCTGGGGGCTCTTTTTGCCTCAACAGGCAGCAAGGGGGAAATTCCCGATAAAAAGAAAAAAAACGATCCTTCAAAAAAAAATGAAGAAGATGACACTATCTACTACTAACTTTGCGGTTCTCTGAACCAAATTGTTATTTTCATGTCAAAATCACGACTGATTATTATTCTGGCATTTATCGTCATTGCAATTACCGGATGCCAGTCTGCAGGCCCTGATGGCGAAAGACCCGTTGTATCTGTCAGCATTCAGCCATTGAAGTTTTTTGTGGATGAACTCAGCGGAGAAATGCTTGAGGTGAATGTGATGGTTCCTTCCGGGGCCAGCCATGCGACCTATTCACCCACCACCGGGCAGCTTCAGAAATTGTCCGATTCAGGCATCTATTTCCGTATCGGGCACCTGGGGTATGAGGAAGCCTTCCTGCACAGGCTGGCTGAGCTGAATCCCGGCATGGCGGTGCTCAACCTTTCAGAAAAAGTGGAACTGATCCGCGGAGAACCTATCCATCATGGAGATCACGTACACGAGGGGGGGATAGACCCGCACATCTGGATGTCTCCCGCCGTGATCCGCAATCTGCTGCCCGTCATGCGCGATGCCATTGTGGATGAATACCCGGAACTTGAGGAAACAGTGAGAGCCAATTACCACAACCTGCATTTGCAAATCAGTGAGCTCCACAACCAATGGGAGGCATTATCCGGACAATTGACTCATGATGGCTTCATGATCTTTCATCCGGCCCTCACTTACCTGGCACGCGACTACGGCTTTACCCAGATTCCGGTGGAAAGAGAAGGAAAAGAGCCATCCCCGGCCACACTCAGACGCATTATCGACATTGCCAGAACCAGGAATATTCCTGTGATCTTTATCCAACAGGAGTTTGATGTCCGCAGTGCACAATTAATCAGTGAAGAGTCAGGTGCAGAACTTGTTCAGATCAACCCCCTTGCCTATAACTGGCAGGAAGAAATGGAGCAACTGCTGGAGATTTTTAAAAATCACTTACAGTGAAGAAACCTTTGTTAATCCTGGACAATATCCGTACAGGGTATAATTCGGATCCTGTGCTCAGGGATGTCAGCCTGGAGGTTTACCCCCTTGACTTTATCGGGGTAATCGGGCCAAACGGAGGAGGGAAGACAACCCTGATCAAGGCCATTCTGGGGTTGCTTCCCCTGTTTTCGGGGCATATTCATTTCCCTTCCGGCAGGCCCAAAACCGGGTACCTCCCCCAGGCCTCCCAGATTGACAGGAGTTTCCCGATAACGGTAAAGGAAGTGATCAGTTCCGGGCTCGAAACCTCCGACAAATTCCTTCCTTTTTTGTCATCCGCCAAAAAAGAAAAAGTCAGAAAAATGATGGACGAAACCGGGCTGGGAAGCCTTTCTTCCAGACCTATAGGGGAGCTCAGCGGCGGGCAGCTGCAAAAAACCTTTCTGTGCCGGGCCCTTATAGACGAGCCCGCCCTGCTTATTCTGGATGAGCCCAACACCCATGTAGACAAACACTTCGAGCAGGAATTGCATGAATGGCTGAAAGAACTGAACAAAAACATGACCATTTTGCTGGTATCACACGACATCGGCACCATTTCCCCCATGGTCAAAACAATTGCCTGTGTCAACCGGACGCTGCATTATCATCCCTCCAACCAGCTGTCGGAAGAAGTGCTGAAAGTATACAACTGCCCCGTGGATCTGATCGCCCACGGCCCGGTTCCGCACCGGGTCCTCAAATCACATGACCATGAGTGAATTACTGACCATCCTGGATTATCAGTTTTTTCGTCATGCACTGGCAGCTGCCTTGCTTACTTCGGTGTTGGCGGCCATGGTCGGCACCTATATCGTATCGCGAAAAATTGTTTTTATCGGGGGAGGCATTACACACGCATCTTTCGGAGGGATCGGGCTGGCCTACTACATGGGGTTGAACCCAATCATGGGTGCAGCTGTTTTCGGGATCATGACAGCCCTGGGTATTGAATGGATTTCCGGGAAGGGGAATATCAGGGAGGACAGCGCCATTGCCATCCTATGGTCGCTGGGGATGGCCCTGGGGATTATCTTTGTGTTCATGACCCCGGGATATGCCCCCAACCTGATGAGTTTCCTTTTCGGGAGTATTCTTTCTGTGGGGAAAACAGACCTTTATACACTTGCAGGTTTCTCCCTGCTGACCCTTTTTATTTTTACGGTCTTTTTCCGCCCCATCCTCTATACCGCTTTCGATCCGGAATTTGCAAAGATCAAGGGAATTCCCGTGGGCACTTACCGCTACATGATGTCTGTAATCATGGCCCTGGCCATCGTGCTCAGTATCCGTACCGTGGGTATCATTCTCGTGCTGAGCATATTTACCATTCCGCAAATCACCGCCATGCTTTTCACACGAAATTTTGCACTCATCATACCACTGGCGGCTTTATGGGGAATCACAGGCTCGGTGGCAGGACTGTTTGCCGCCTATTACCTGAACATTCCTTCGGGAGCCTCCATTATTTTTTTCCTGACCATCCAGCTGATGGTGGTCAAATTGATTGTTACCCTGCAACGGCAGGTACAAAGACGTTCAGGTTGAACCATTCCGTCCTCAGGCTGTTAAGCTGACAGGCAGAATAAATTGTGTCATTAAACCATCATGCCATGCGTGCCATACTGACTTCAATTTTCCTGATGATCTCGGGTTTTATTTACGCTCAGCGCCCCACCCATATTCCCGAGCCGTCTGAGCCCTTCAATGTATTTGAATCGGCCGAAAGCATCATTTTCTACATTGTACTGCCCATTATAATTATTGTGCTTTACATAATCTGGAGAAGAAGAATCATGAAGGAAAAGAAAGAAGAAACTCAATCACACAACAAACAATAACCATAAATCCATCAATATGCAGCATATCGTTAAAGTAGAACTCATTGAGAAGTTAACCCACGATACGTTACGCATCGTGACCGATAAGCCGAAAAAGTATGATTTCACCCCGGGGCAGGCCACAGAAATGGCCATTAACAAACCGGGCTGGGAAAACGAAAAAAGGCCATTCACCTTCACTTCCCTCCCCGAAGACCCCATGCTGGAGTTTATTATCAAGACCTATCCATCGCACGATGGCACAACCGATAAACTACTCGAAATTAAAGGAGGAGACGAGGTCATTCTTCACTATATTTTCGGAAGCATTTTCTACCGGGGACCGGGACTGTTTATCGCAGGAGGTGCTGGCATTACCCCCTTTATCGCCATGTTCCGGAAACTGAATAAGAACAATACCGATCAGGGCAAAAACAAGCTGATATATGCCAATAAGACCAGTAAGGACATCATTCTTAAAGATGAACTGGAAGTATTGTTGAAAAATCGCGTAACCCATATTCTGTCGGAGGAGGAGTCGCCGGATCATCACCACGGTCTGATCACCAAAGATTTCCTGAAGGATCAGATGGAGGGAGATGAGCAGTTCTACTATGTATGCGGGCCGCCCCCGATGATGGAAGCCGCTGTAAAACATCTTAAAGATCTGGGTGTTCCGGAAAAGAAAATTGTACAGGAGGGATGGTGATGCCAGAAAGATTATTGTTCCGGTTTCCATCCGGCTTATGCAATGAGGTAATCCATGAACCCGCCGGATCATGCAAGCGATAATTTCTGCCGAAGATCTTCAGAATCACACAGGCTCACCCGCATTGGTTCTTGTTGATGCGCGTGCCGGGGAAGATGCCAGGGAACGCTACCGGCATGGCCATCTGGATGGGGCATTTCATGTCCATCTGGAAGAAGATTTGTCAGACATTCAGGAAGACCTCCGTAAAGGAGGCCGCCACCCATTGCCTCCACCGGAGCGATTTGGCGAATTGCTGGGCAATCTGGGGATTGACCCTGCCTCCCGTGTAATCGTTTATGATGACCAGTCAGGGGCCAATGCAGCAGCCCGCTTCTGGTGGATGCTCCGGGCCGCAGGCCATGACAGGGTACAGGTGATAGACGGTGGGTTCCGGGCCGCCCTCGCTGCCGGATTCCCGGAAAGCAGGCAACAACGAACTCCGCGACCAAAGCCTCCTTACCCTGTAACGACCTGGAAATTACCCACCGTCAGCATGGAGGAGGTCGCCGGTTATGTCAGGGATCCGTGCTTTGTGGTCATCGATGTCAGGGACGAAAACCGCTACAAGGGAATTGAAGAGCCAATTGACACCATTGCCGGCCACATTCCCGGTGCCATCAATATGCCATACGCTTACAATTTGAATCCCGAAGGTTTTTTTCTGCCGCCTGCAAAACTTCGCAAAATGTATCAGCCGGTCATTGCCGGTCGGCCTCCATCACGAATAATTTTCCACTGCGGTTCAGGGGTCACCGCCTGCCATACCCTTCTGGCTTTTGCCCATGCCGGGATGGATACTCCTGCCATTTACACCGGTTCATGGAGTGAGTGGTCCCGGAACGG
>SKUN01000111.1 GCA_007129945.1 Bacteroidales bacterium | reverse complement strand
TCACCCTCACGGCCACCCCTGCGGCCAATTATGCCTTCGATAGCTGGACCGAAAACGGCACCGAAGTCTCCGCCCAGCCTGAATACACGTTCACCGCCGAAGAAGACCGCGACCTGGTGGCTAATTTTACCCACCTCACTTACAAACTCACGTTCCGGGTGGAAGACACAGAGGGCGAAGAAATAGCCGATGCGATCATTACTTTAAACGATCATACCCATGATGAGGGGCATTACGAGTTCCCGGGCCTGGTGTCCGGCACCTACCATTACGCCGTCAGTCGCGAGAGCTATGAAAGCAAAGAAGGGACAATAACCATCAAAGATACCGACGTAGAAGAAACAGTGATACTGGAAATAGTGACCTCAACGGTCGATCCGGGCAGCTACAACATAAAAGTATTTCCGAACCCGGCTGACAGCCATCTGCGGGTTGAAGCCAACACCACCATTGAAGAGATCCGCATGCTCGACATTCTCGGGCAGGTCGTTTACAGTTCAGCCGTCGGAAACAATCGCTATGAGATCAGCCTGGAAGGCCTGAAAAAAGGCATTTACTTTTTACAGGTCACCACTGCACATGGAGTAAGTACTGAACGAGTGCAGGTAACAAGATAACTCTCACCAGAATAATCTATAAAAAAGGGCCGGGATCAGTCCCCGGTCCTTTTTATCTTTGCCCAAAAGCACTGTGCATTCCGATTAAATAAATCAAAACCCGGTTTGATTTTGAACAGCGCAATATATTTATTTACATTTGCGGGTATCCAAACGTTTATTTTTCATTTCTGATTTTCCAAAGCAACATGCCAGCCGGGGAGTTAACAGTGATTGTTCCAGTATACAACGAACAGGACAGCCTTTCCAGGTTCAAACAGGAAATGGACAAGTTCATTGACCAAAGCAGTATCCCTGTAAAGGTGCTCTTTGTGGATGACGGCTCCAGCGACAACAGTCTTGAATACATCCAGACCATATGTGCTGACAGTGACAAATACGGGTATATTTCCTTTCAGCAGAATATGGGGCTCAGCACCGCACTAAAAGCGGGCATTGATCAGGCAGACGGCGAGTGGATCGGATACATTGATGCAGACTTACAAACCAGCCCTTCAGACTTCCTGCTGTTCCTCCCGTTTATTGATGAGTACGACCTGGTCATCGGCCACCGTCACCTGCGTAAAGATCCTCCAGTGAAAAAGATATCCTCGCTGATCGCCAATGCTTTCCGGCGGGCCGTGCTAAAAGACGGCGTCAGGGATACCGGCTGTCCGTTAAAGATCATGAAGGCCTCAACAGCCAAACAAATCCCCTTTTTCAATGGAATGCATCGATTTATTCCTGCTTTGGTACAAACAACCGGGGGCCGTGTCAGAGAAATCCCTGTACAGCACTTTCAGAGGATGGAAGGGTCATCCAAATATAAACTATTAAACAGGCTCATCCATCCTTTCCTGGATACCCTGGCTGTTTACTGGATCAAGAAAAGGACCATCAGGTACAGGATGCGGAAAAAAACGGATAAACGTTAAGCTGCCATGGATTACTACCTGGTCATCGGCCTTGGACTCATTGCGCAGGGACTTTTCTCCGCACGGTTTATTATCCAGCTTACCAGGTCGGAGATAGCCGGCAAGGTGGTATCTCCGGTTGTTTTCTGGCAACTGAGCCTGCTGGCTTCCTTTATGCTGATCATATACGGTTTCCTGAGAAATGACATTGTGATCATCGGCGGTCAGTTGATTTCCTACTACATCTATATCAGGAATCTACAATTAAAAAACCAGTGGAAAGTCATTCCGCCACCATTACGCTACCTGTTCTTTCTGATTCCAGTCATACTTCTGACCATCCTGTTGAGTTTTTCATTCCAGTCAATCAACGGATTGTTCAACAACCCTGAGATCCCGATTATTCTTCTGACATACGGAACATTCGGACAACTGGTCTTTACTTTCCGGTTTGTCATTCAATGGTGGCATTCCGAAAAACAACATGAATCCGTATTTCCGCCCGTATTCTGGATGATCAGTCTTTCAGGGGCCTTGCTGATCATCGGCTACGCAATTATACGGACAGACCCGGTACTGTTTATCGGGCAGTTTTTCGGCCTCCTGGTCTATTCCAGGAACCTGTTTCTGCATTATCAACCCAAAATCAATATGAGAACGAAGGAAATTAGTGTGGTAGGGCTGTTGAAACGTTATCGCATGCCCGCCTTGCTCGGCCTTGTGGCGATCGCCCTGCTGCTGAATCTGAACGACTGGTCTGTCACTGAATCCACTGAAGCCCGCTACGCCCAGGTTTCCAAAGAGATGGTGGAAACCGGGGACTACCTCCACCCTCAGCTGATGGGGATCAAGCACTACCACAAACCCCCGCTTACCTACTGGATCACGGCTGCCGGATACAAAATTTTCGGCATCAACAGTTTCGGAGCGCGTTTTTTCATGCAAATAGCGCTTCTGCTGCAAATCGTAATTGTTTACGGAATTGGAAAGCTGCTGCTGAAAAATCACAAGCATGCCTTTTTGGCTGCCCTGCTCTACTTTGCCCTGCCGGGCGTAATGATGTCAAGCAGGGCACTTACAACCGATGTATATTTATGCACTTTCGTCCTGTTGTCAGTGTACGCCTGGTTAAAATTTGCCATGTATTCAGACAAGCGATTCCTGCTGCTATTTTATCTGGCTTTGGGGTTGGGCTTTTTCACCAAAGGGCCGGTGGTGTTTATATTCCCGGTCTTTATCATTGCCGGGGCTTACCTCGGGAAAATCAGGCCCACGCGAAATATCGGCACCCATTTTGCCGGAGCTTTGCTGATGTTGGTTATCGGCCTGGGTTGGTTTGTCTACCTGGTTATTTACGATCATCGGTTCATTGATTACTTTCTGATCAACCATACGATCGAACGTTTTGCCACCGATGTGTTCCGCCGGAGCGAGCCATGGTGGTTCTTCCTGGCGGTTGTCCCGGCAGCAAGCTTCCCCTGGGGAATTATGTTGCT
The DNA here is from genome assembly GCA_007129945.1 of Bacteroidales bacterium. Classification (GTDB taxonomy): domain Bacteria; phylum Bacteroidota; class Bacteroidia; order Bacteroidales; family UBA7960; genus PUPG01. The sequence continues at coordinate 3,967 of SKUN01000111.1, read as the reverse complement.
TACACGCTTATTCCGGATGAAAAACCTGCGCAGATCAAGGGGGATTCTTTTCTTTTTCTGGATGATTCCACCGGTAGTATTTTTCTCCCTGAGCCAGTCCAAAATGCTGCTATATGTGCTCCCTGTGTATGCAGGTATTGCCATCGGGGCCCTGTGGGCCTGGCGGCGTTTATCCAGGATGCAACAGAAAAGATGGAGCCTGGTGCAGTTTATTTACCATATGATACTGCTTGGCGGGCTGGCAATGGCGCCACTCATTGAGCCGGAACTGACCCTGTCAGGACAGGCTTACTTCTTACTGGTAATGACAGCAGCTGTGATCGTTGCCCTTCGTTTCACCCCCATTCACCGACTGGAAACACCCATCCTGGCAGCGGGCGTGCTCATGTATGGGCTGACACTGATTTCTCCCTACATCTATATGGAGAATCCTGAAATGGTGAAAGATTCCAGAAATGTGGTGGCCTTTATTGACCGGGAACTTCCCGAAACAGAGAATATTCTGATTTTCAATCGCAGGCTTGCCTCCATTCAGTTTCATACTGACCGGAATATTGTTTCCCTGTATGCAGGCAATCACACCCTTAACAGGGAGGTCCAGTTTGAGGCCGATGACAGCTGGAAAAACAACCTGGTAAACCTCCTGGAAGATCCTGAAGTGTTTAAGGAAATGGTGAAGCCCGGCAACGTCCTTCTTATCAGGGCCAAATATGAGCCCATTCCTCCATTTGACAAGTATGCGGAACCCTTTCCGCATATAACCAGGGTTGACCGGTGGCATATCTACCATTATTGACGGGAACTGAACCTTCTGAGCATTTACCCTCTTTTCTGTGCAGGAGACGTCCCCTGGCTGGGATCCTGCTTCAGGCGGTCGGGCAGAAAATCGACGGGGTAGTTGGTTACATACTCCTTCCCGAACAGGCGATTATGGACCTGGGTGTTTTTATACACATCCCAGTCAAACTTACCAAAGCGCCTGAAATAGAGTGTGATGACCGAAGAAGACATCACAATAAAGGTGGAATACAAAATGGCAAACCACAGCATCTGGCTTTGAACCGGTTCATTGAAGCTCAGCAAAATAATGGCAAATGAAACCGGGCCGTTCTGAATGCCTGTTTCCAGTGATACGGATCGCTGAAACAAAGGATACATCCCCGACAATCTTGAAAACCAGTATCCAAAAAAGAATCCCGCCATGCCCAGCCCGATGGTGGCAATATACACCTGAATGGGCGTCTGGAGGAACAATCCTCCGTGGCGGACAAAAGCGGTAAGAACCAGGAAAAGGATCACAAGGATGGCCACAAAACCAGCCGTATCTTCAGCGGTTTTGGCCCAGCCGGGTGATTTTTTTCTCAGGATCATCCCCAGCACCACCGGGACCAGCACCAGCACAAGGGAGCTGATGATATTGCCGGTCGGGATCACAAAGTCTGACTCCGCACCTGCAGCCCGCATGGTTTCAGAAATCTGGTTGGTAAACCTTACCGTATAAAGATTCAGCAAAATGGGCATCATGAACAGGGCCACCACCGTGGAGGCGGTGGTCATGGAAATACTAAGCGCCACAGAACCCCTTGAAAAATAGGTAAACATATTGGAGGTGGTCCCCCCGGGAAGGCATCCGATGAGGATAAGGGCAATGGCAAATGCCGGGTCCAGCCCCAGCGCGATGGCCATTCCCAATGCGATCAGGGGCATCAGCCCGAACTGAGACAGAAAACCGATAAACACCCCCCTGGGGCTGCGGGCAACCGCTTTAAAGTCGTTCACGGTAAGGCTTGCCCCCATGCCGAGCATGATCACAAAGATCATAATGGCAAGCAGAACCTGATCCTGGGCATATAATAGTTGGGAAGGAAAATCCATAGAATTAATTGTTTTTGCTATTTCCGTTCGTATACAGATCCTGAAGGATGTCATTGAACTCGGCGGTCACCACGTGGCGCTTGACTTTAAACAGATTGGTAAGCTCGTGGCCGACCTTGAAGCTTCTGTCGAGCATTCGGAAATCCCTGATAAGCTCATAGTTCTTAAACCCGTTGGAAGGGGAAATTAAGGTACGTATCTCCTGGCGTACAATCTGTTGGACTTCATGATCCTGAGCCAGCTCCGCATGCGAGGCAGCCTGGGAGCCATTGTGATCAAAGGCATCCAGTGCCGGGACAATTAACACCGCCAGCGACTTCTGATCCTGGCCAACAATCATGCAGTTGTCGATATACCGGCTTTGCTGCAAACGCATTTCAATGGGTTCGGGCTCCACATTCTCTCCGCTGGATAATACAATGGTGGCCTTGGAGCGCCCGAGGATCTTCAGGCAATCATTGTGCGTGACCATTCCAAGATCCCCGGTGCGGAACCATCCATCCTGAAACGCATTTCTGGTCAGTTCCTCTTCTTTGTAATATCCTTTCATTACCTGGGGGCCGCGCACCTGGATCTCCCCGCGCATGGACCGTCCTCCGTGGGCCAGGTCCTGATTGGGAAACAAAACCTGCCCCGTATCCGGATCCACAATCCTCAGCTCGGTTTCACGAATAGGAGGCCCGACGGTTCCCACCACCAGATTCAGCCTGGGACGCACCGAAATCACCGGCGAAGTCTCCGTCAATCCATACCCTTCCAGGACCGGGATTCCCACATTATTAAAAAACCTGTCGATGTGGCCGGGCAAGGCACCGCCCCCTGAAATGGTTGCACCCAGTGATCCGCCGGCGCTAAGCCGGATGCGCTCCAGCACGGCCGCATTAAAGAATCCGAACCAGGGCAGGACAATGAGCCAGCGAAGCAGGTGAAAAGGGTAAAGCAGCATCAGTTCCCACCACGATCTCTTTCTTATGGAAAGGGTCTTATTGGTGAGAAAAGCCAACGAAACCCTGTACTGACGCGACAGGAAATAGGCGATATGGAACAGTATCTGCCTGACCGGATGCGATTTTTTCACACCTTTCAGGATCTTCTCATGAATCTTTTCCCACAGCCTCGGAGCGGACGCCATAAAGGTAGGTTCCACATTGACCATGTCCTCTCCCAGGGTTTTAATGTTTGAATAATACGTACACCCTCCAAAACTAATGGTATACATCTCGATGACCCTTTCAAACACATGCCAGATGGGCAAAACCGACAACGTTCGGTCGTTGGGATTGTGTATTCCGGGCAGGTTTTGGGTCTGACTGATCATGTTGGCGTGGGTGAGCATAACTCCCTTGGGCCTGCCCGTGGTGCCGGAGGTGTAGATCAGGGTGAAGAGGTCTTCCGGCCTGATGGACTTTATACGATCAAAAACACGGGCATCTCCCCCCTTGCGCAGTGCTGCACCCTTGTGCTGAATATCCTTCAGCCTTTTCACACCCTCCGCTACCCGGGCCGCAGGATCCATTACAATGATATGCTGCAGCGCCGGAAGCCGCTCTTTCATGCGAAGCAGCCGGTGCTGCAATGCTTCGGTTTCAACAAAACATACCTTGATTCCCGCATGGTTTACGATGTATTCCAATTCATGGTCCGACACATCAGTGCCCCTGGGCACATCCGCAGCCCCGCAAAACTGCACGGCATAATCCGTTAAAATCCATTCAAAACGATTTTCGCTGAACAGCCCCACGTGTTCCCTGGCTTCAACCCCCAGACCGATCAGCCCGGTGGCCAGGTCCAGCCCCTGATGATACAGTTCACGATAGGAAACGGCTTTCCATTGAAGGGCTTTTTCGCGGGTGGCAAAGGCCGGAAGTGTGTCGAAGCGGTCTGCAGCCTTTTGGTATAACCCGGCTATCGTATCCGCTTCAATTCTCTCATTCCTGAATATTTGCATACACAAGTTGTTATTTGGTACAATCCTTCAACAGGGATTGTGGCGGGCATACAGATGTCGCAGGACGCATCAGGCCGCTTTTCAATCAAACAAAGTCGCAAATATACACATATTTTAAACAGTCATTTAATGATTAAAATTATT
>SKUN01000057.1 GCA_007129945.1 Bacteroidales bacterium | reverse complement strand
TTTCGGGGTAGTCAGCTGTCATAGCCGGGCCAACGGGGCCAGAACTGAGGGCAGTTTGAAGGACCCCGGGCTGAAGAACATGGTACCCGATACGGTAAATCTGATCTGCCTTTGTATGTTGTTTATCGGCTGATGATTCACTGATAATATAAAGGAAAATGATCAGCTCGGCCAGCACCGGGTCCACGCCGGATCGCAACCGGCTGATGGCATCTCTTGTGGTAACTCCGATGTCGAACACTGTGCCATGGGGTACCCCAAAAGCATCGCCCACGGCCATCTCCAATAATATGTTTTTTATCAGAGTCATCGGTAAAATGTCTTCGTGTCAGTTCGTCATCATCAGGCAGTCAATCCAGTCAGCCAACATATGCAAAAGCAGCACGATTCCTGAAAGCAATTATCTTTTAGAAATATTTCCTATATTTATTGGTTGAATACGACATGCAGCATGGGTTGCCGATCCAGCACACTTAATAATTAAAGAGAATGGAAAATCAAGACTTAAAAATTGGTATCAGGACAGTTTGGCTTTTGGTAATCGGAACCCTTTTGCTAATAACCCTTGGTGCTTTAGCCAAAATCCAACATTGGGAATTCACCCAAATCTTTCTGACAGTTGGGCTAATGCTTTTCTTCGCGGCCTGGGTTATAATCTTGACTGATATGGTCAAAAACAAAATTTATAATAAGGCATTTTGGGTTATAACAATGTTTATTACGCCGCCCATCACATTAATTTTTTATCTGGTTCAGAGAAATAGACTAATGAGGCTCGGACAAAAATTTCCCTGACAAAAATTATTGATCAGCACTATATCCCGCTAAAAAATCATTAAACCATGAATTCAATGAGAAAAACCGAACCTCAGTCTGTAGAAGTATTAGGTGAGCCTTTCAAATGCCCTGTTTGCAGGTGAGAAAAAACCCTAAAACCACCAACCACCTGTACAATGATCTGGCCTGGCTGTGGCCCGTGTGGGGTGATGCCGCTGATTACGCGGATTATTGCCGCCATGTGACAGGGTTGATAAGGCAGCACGCTGGGCGACGGGTAAGTACACTGCTGGATATTGGATGTGGTGGCGGGAAAAACATCCTGAATCTGAAAAAGGAATACACTGTCACAGGAATGGATCTTAGCCCGGTCATGCTTGCCCAGGCAAAACAGCTGAACCCGGAATGTGCATTCTTTCAGGGAGATATGCGGTCATTCAGCCACGATCAGACCTTTGACGCCATTTTAATGGATGATGCGATCTCATACATGAACTGCCGCAAAGATTTTGAGGTTGCCTTCCGAACGGCTCATGCACACCTGAAACCTGGCGGGGTCATGGTAGTTACGGCAGATGTAACCAAAGAAACGTTTCAGCAAAACCACACCACAACCACTCCAGCCAGTCGTGATGGTTTGGAAGTGGTATTTGTCGAAAATGTGTATGATCCTGATCCCACCGATGATCAGTATGAAACAACCATTGTTTACCTGATCCGGGATCATGGGCGGCTGCTGATAGAGACGGATCACTGGATTCTGGGTGTTTTCTCACTGGACACGTGGCGGACTGTGTTGCGTGAGACAGGCTTCGGTGTACATGAAGGGAAATACACCCTGAATGGTGAAAACTATACAACTTTTACCTGCGTGAAATCATAAAGCCCTATGATCGGAAGTAGTTACGTCTTAGTCTGACAGTTGGGGGACTCTGCCAAATATGAACATGCATGATTTATTGTTCACTTACCCTAGTTCTCAGAACCATGATAATCAAACAAAATGAAATAAATTAAACGACCTCAACTGTTTCCTTTTTAGGAAAGTTTGCACTGTTACACCTGCTTACCTTCTCCATTGTCTTTTTCTGGTGGCAAAGGAGATCAATAAGAACAAGTGAGAAACTGCCTGCAACAGGACGAATAACTTAAATGAAGAAAGCAATGAAAAAAAAACAATGGTACGAAACTTTATTCGAAAACTACGGTGAAAAATACGACAACGAAAATTTTGCACAAGGAACAATTGGCGAATGTGATTTTATAGAGAAAGAAATTAATCACAATAAAGCATTGAAAATTATTGATATAGGATGCGGTACTGGTCGTCACTCCATAGAATTATCAAAGAGAGGTTATTCAATGACAGGCATTGACTTGTCAGAGTCGTTACTTGCAAAAGCAAGAGAAAAGGCAAAGAAAAACGGAGTGCAAATTGATTTTTTAAATCACGATGCGCGAAACCTGCCGTTTGACAAACGGTTTGATGTTGCAATAATGATGTGCGAAGGCGGATTTCCGCTAATGGAGACCGACGAAATGAATTACGAAATCCTGAAAAACGTCTCTCAATCGTTAAAGGGAAAGGCAAAATTCATTTTCACAACACTTAACGGATTATTCCCTTTGTTTCATTCAATCAACGCTCTCCATGCAGAGACCGTAGCTGAAGGCAATGCAACCTATCACAGCTCGAACTTTGACTTGATGACATTCAGAGATTATAATATTACAAAAGTTGTGGATGACAACGGAGTAGAAAAAGCCCTTGAATGTAACGAAAGATATTACATCCCATGCGAGATAACCTGGTTATTGAAAACCCTTGGATTTACAAAAATTGAGATTTTCGGCGCAAAGCTTGGCGCTTTTTCCCGTGAAGATAAATTGAAAACAGAAGACTTTGAAATGTTGGTAATTGCAGAAAGGTAAAAAATCAAAACATAATTGATCTTTTTGATACTCTTTTCAACTATTGATACTCCCTTCAACCGGAGTATTGCCTGCCTGTAGCATTACGCCAACCCCACCCATTTCTTTCTTACATTTTTGCATGGTATCCTGTGTTTTTTGCAGTGATATTTCTGTGATGTATCGTGAAATTTGTAATAATTATAAAATTATGTCTGACCAAAAAAAACAAGTCATGAAAACTATCAGAAAGAAATGGTTGTTGCTGCCAGCGCTTGCGGTTTTGTCATTAATGATGATCGCTGCTTGTTCAAAAGACAACATGGATGATGCAGAACTGACTGGTCACGCAAAGCCGGTGGACCAGGAAGAGAATATCACAAAGCGTGGCAATTCTGCCCGGAATCACTTGCTTGCCCGGGTAAGTGGATCCCTTTTTCGACCCATTAAAGCCTGAAGCACTGCTGTACGAACGAGACCAAAATGGCAAATTTAAACTCGTTGGGGTTGAGTATATCGTCATCGATGTGGGACAGCCGCACCCGTATTTCGGCGATCATCCGTTTGATGTGGGCGGTACACCGGTTCCGGTTGATCACTACAGTCTGCATGTATGGGTGTGGAAGCACAACCCCCTTGGGATATATTTTCCCTACAATCCCAACGTAAACTGTAATTAAGCTCAGCGGTTTTTTCGGGGGTAATGATTTGGTAAGTCGGTGGCATGTTCTGCGGAAAATGCCACTGGTTTTTTTTATAGGCAGTTGTTTGTTTGGAAATATATACTTAAATTTATAGATACGTATATCTGATGCGTATTACAAATTCCAACATGCCCGGGTTTACAGGACACAAAGGGTTTTTAAAATGGATGAGTTTTTTTCGGCACAAAGTGAGGCGCTGGCATTGAACGAAATGCCTTCCGGCCTGATCATTGTACAGAAGCTCCAGCGCAAGCATCGATGGATAGCCAATGACAGAAACTACCAGATACTTTGGCTTGAAAGTGGGGTACAACGGTTGGATGGAGAATTCGGGAAGTTGTCAACTCACCCCAATTCCATTGTTTTTCTTTACCCGGGAAGGGAGTTGTGCCTTCGCTTTGGTCTTGAGCTGCCAAAAGGATGGATCCTGAAGTTTTCCAAAGAATTCTTCCGGAAACAATACCTGAATGGATTTACCATTCAGCATGCCGATATCTTTTTGTCTGGCAATGATTTACCCTGCATCGTCCTGAGTCCGAAAATAGGTGAGCGCATTAACTCACTGGCGGAAATGATCAATGAGGTGATGCAGTCAGAGATCCCCAACAGGGACCTGGCTGCCTCCTCGTTGCTGAGTACCCTGTTGGTATATTGCGACAGTAAATGCAACATTCGCATCGGCAAAAAAAGCAATACCCATTATCTGAACATTGTCAGCCGGTTCAAACAGCTTGTTTCTCAACACCTTACAACAACCCATCGTGTGGCTGATTATGCCCGGATGATGCATGTAACACCCAAATACCTGAACCAGGTGGTCAAAGAGGTAATGGATGTAACGGCCAAGCATGTAATTATGGAGCAATTGCTTTAAAAGCCAGGTTGGTTGCTCTCCCAGTGTTTACCGTGTAAAGTAATTGACTTTCCCCCACTTAGGCTTTTAACCCTTGTTTTTTGCCGCTTTTAATTTTTTAATCTTCACTGGAAGGTTCCCTTTTGAGTTGAACAATTGTTTAGATATATGGTTAGGTAAATATGTTTATTTGTTAAACCAAAACAACCATGTCATGAAGAGAAACCTTACAAGTCTGCTCATTATCGGACTATTGATGACCCTTCCATCGGGGGTTTTTTCTCAGGAAAGAGCAGGAGAGGGTGCAGGAATTGGTGAGCTCACCAATCAATATACTTGCCAGATTCAAGGCTACACCATCAGGGTGTATCGGCCTGCTCACGTACCTGCAAACTCGAACGCCCGGCAGATACATGTGGATACACATGCCATTTCTTTTTACGCCCGGTGGAATGAATTATCGGTTTTGCTGCAGGATCCGGCACTCGTGATCGATTATGAGAACCTGGGGATGCAAAACATTCCGCCTTATGAATATTGCGACCGGAACGGCTATAAGATAGTAGATGAAACTGCCTGGTACGTGCAAACCCAAAACCCAAATAATTATACGGGGTACACCAACGACCTGGATGGTGTCAATCTGGATACAGCTCAAAGATCCTGGCTGGTACAGGTGTTCAACCAAAACAAGGTTCAGCACCATCTTGATGAAATCCCGGTTGGTTGCGTGGAGGAATGCCTGGATAATGATGGCCATGTGCCGGATGACCCGGGTGACAACGGCGGTCCGGGTAGTTATACCCTGGCTGATGGTGCAGTGGAAGAATGGGATTTTGAAGACTGGTTGTTTGGCGGATCCGGAACCGTTATTTCCTTAGGGGGTGTGATCGCCAGCCCGGCTGAAGGTTTTAACCGACCGGGTTCCTCATCCTGTTTAACTGGTTTTGATGCAAGTTTGTATCTGCCAGTGCTGCACCGTAACCGCATCACCCTGGGAGTCAGTATAAGTGGTGCATATCATGACCATGGAGGATTGTACTGCTGGGGCTCGGGCAGAAGTGTGTCTGCCATTGATCTTACCGACCCCATCCCCGTTGACCATGGCGAATCAGAGCTTCGTTTCCACGAAGGAGAAGCCTATTCCCAAACCAGAATTCAGGGTGGCGCCGGGCTGCAGATAAACCTGAACCTGACCAGGCGCTTTGTGATCTCCGCCATTGCCAGGGCCGGGTACATGAATATCAACCAGAGCGCCTACAGTATTATCCAGCATAACAGAATCGGAGATGGAGATTTTGCCATTGCCCTGTTGCAGCAGCCGGAAGCTGACCATTCATCCTTTTATTATTCACCCGGACTTCGGTTGGGCTTTACGCCCGGAAGGCTTGTGCAGTTCTGGACGGGTATCGATTATACCTTTGGAGGAAGCACTACCTACGAATATCAGGGCTTTGTGCCGCATGGAGAACCCAATGACCAGGGGTTTTATTCCTTTGATGCCATAAGGGCCGGAGAAACCCGTTCGCAGTCGGCAGAATCGGATAACAACTTTTTGGGAATCAGTGCAGGGATTTCGTTCCGGCTTTGGTCGAGGTAGGTGCGGGAATAGCACTGGCCACAAGGGACGGGTGTCCCTTTGCATGATTGCAGACTTCTGAATAAAACGTATCTTTCAAGTGTTAAATCATACGATTATCCAGACCATTTTGCCCGATGGAAACACCTTTGGAGCACGTATTGATGGCTTCCAACAAACAGGGAATGATCGCCTGGTTTGAAGCCCACCCCGAATGCTATACGGAGGCCGTTCATCTGGGATTAGCAGACAAACAGCCATATTCATGGCGCGCTGCATGGCTGTTATGGAGTTGTATGGAAGACAATGACCCGCGCATACAGCCATTTATTCCGGAAATCATCGAATGCATGAAAACCAAACGAGATGGGCACCAGCGGGAGCTGCTCAAGATCCTTTACCGGATGGAGGTATCTGAAGCACAGGAAGGCTATATATTTGATTTATGTATGAATGTGTGGGAAAAGGTCAGCAAGGCTCCCTCAGTAAGGCATAACGCCTTCCGGATGATCGTAAGGATCGCCTCAAAATACCCGGATCTGACCAATGAAATTGCCCTGATCACACAAAACCATTACCTGGAAACACTGTCGCCGGGTGTCAGGAGGGCTGTTTTGAAGATGATCGACAGGTAACTGCCCGGTATTTACTACGGCCCCGGTGCTCCGGTGGTGAATATTCTGCTTTAAAAAACCAAATTGGTAGTAAAAAACAAAATGTTGGTATAATTATTGATGTTTTCTGTAACGGCTTATCGAAAATTTCCTGCGATTCAACAGTACGAAAGTTCCGGATAATTTTTTGGTAATCGGCCGTTAACCACTGGTATAACAAAGCCCTGTAACCGTGAAACCCAGACAGATTTCCATTATCACAACCCTGGTTGTAAGTAATATAATTAGCTCGCTTGCCTTTAGCCAGGAGCTGCTGGATGAAGCAAAACATAGATTCTATTACGATTATACTTATGAATTTGATACAATAACCCTAACCGACACCAGGGAAGACCTGATGATCCTCCAGGTCGGACAAAATGTTTCAAAAAGCTACAGCTACTATACTTTTCGGTCTGACTCCCTGAAGGACACACATGATGGACGAAAGGTTTTCAGGGAAAGTATCAATACATTTGTAAGAGAGCAAATGGCCAGGGGTGAGCGGCCCAATCCACCCTACGTCAGACGTATGGGCACCATGGTTTAC
>SKUN01000120.1 GCA_007129945.1 Bacteroidales bacterium | reverse complement strand
AGGTCATCCGGTTTCTCAATAGTGCTTCTCTTCTGAACCATTTTTTCATTGCGCAACCGGGTTAAAGGGGTTCTGCATGCAGCTCCGGATCCACACCGGCAAAGGCTGAAACATTCCGGCCCTCCAGCCAGTCCTGCTCATTGTCTTCGGTAAGGATCACCGGCATCCGCTTTTTTGAATTGTGGATGCGGCTCATCAGTTCATTGGCCTCGGTGGTGACAATGCTGTAACTGTGGAGCATTTCTCCCGTGGCAGGATTGGCCCACTCCGACCAGATCCCGGCAAAAGCAAACAGTGCATCGCCCGGAAGGCCCACCAGAAATTTCTGTTTTTGCCGTCCTTTCGGATCAAGCCACTGCCACTCATAAAAGCCGTCGGCGATCACCAGGCATCGGTTTTTCGCCGCCTGGCGGAAGGAGGGTTTTTGGTGAAGGGTTTCTATTTTCGCATTGAGGGTATACTGGCGGATTCCTTCATCTTTGGCCCAGAACGGGATCAGACCCCACTGAAAATGCCGGATCAGCCCGGGTTGCTCATTGGCAACAACAGGGGTTTTGGGAAAAGTAAAGCCATTGTAATGTTCGGATGGCTCAAACAGATCCGCCTGTTCAATCTTTGCCCGGAATCGCTTTTCCAGGGCCCGGGCATTCTTGCTCTGTCGTGAATGAAAGCACATATGCAAAAATACAAAATCGCATAAAAATACGCCCGAAAGCGGCATCCATCCGTATGCTTTCTGGTCCTGGCCTGTATAAAACGCAGCCAATACCGCCGGTCACAGGTGGCGACAATAACATTTCTGAGACAAAACCGATCGGATATGAGTTAATTTTTCTAATTTTCGGTGCGTAAGACAAATAATCATCCACAAAATCATTCCACCATGGATCACGACAAACACGGAAGCGGATCGGCAAGTGCCGTTTACGGGCTGGGCTTTATCGGAGCCCTTGTATATTATATTTCTGCAGCCACCAGCATCTGGACAGGAGTACTGGGTGTGCTCAAATCAATTGTATGGCCGGCCATACTGGTGTATGAGGCCCTGAAGAGTCTCGGGGCCTGACGGAAGCCCGGGCCCACATGCAGCGGAGCAGCGAACCCCAAAAGCCGGAGTAGCTGCAAAGCCTGGCCAAAACACCCCGGCATCCAATAATCGTCTGCGGAACTCGTTCTGAAAAAGAACGATTGGTGTATGCGCAGAAAAACCCGGAACCTGATTGTATTTCCCCTGCTGCTGGCGGCAGGAGCTTTTGGTGTGTTCATCGCTGTCATTTATGCAGGGGTGTTCGGTCCTTTGCCCGACCGGGATGACTGGGACCAGATCGAAAATGCCACCGCGTCTTTGGTGCTTTCGGCCGACGGGGAGCTGATCGGAAAATACTTCCTGGAGAACCGGACCAACGTGGAATATGAACAGCTTCCGGCCCACCTGGTTGATGCACTGATAGCCACCGAAGACCACAGATTTTACCGCCATCGCGGGCTCGACACAAGAAGTATGTTCAGGGTACTTTTCAGGTCGGTACTGCTGAGAGATCAGCATGCGGGCGGGGGAAGCACCATCACCCAGCAGCTTGCCAAGAATCTCTTTGGCAGGGAAAGGCATGGTGCCCTCACATTGCCTGTGAACAAAACCAAAGAGATCATTATCGCCAGGCGACTGGAAAAGGCCTTCAGCAAACAGGAGATCCTGACCCTTTACCTGAATTCTGTCCCTTTCGGGGAAAATGTGTTTGGTGTGGAAGCGGCAGCTGAACGTTTTTTCAGCAAGTCTGCCGCTGAACTGAGCGTGCAGGAGTCGGCCGTGCTGGTGGGGATGCTGAAAGCCAACACCTCCTACAATCCACGCCTGTACCCCGGGCGGGCCCTGGCAAGACGCAATGTGGTGATCGGGCAGATGGAACGGCACGGATACATGCCGCAGGCCGCGGCCGATTCCCTGCTGGGCGTCCCCCTCCAACTGGCCTATTCTGCCTCCTTTTCTGATGCGCAAACGGGGTATTTTCTTGACAATGTAAAACGGGAGGCCGCACGCATCCTGGAAACAATCTATGAGGAAACCGGGGTGAAACATCACCCGGAAACCGATGGGCTGCTGATCCATACCACCCTGGATATGGAGTTGCAGCAATATGCCCTGGAGGCCTTCCGGTCACATTTGCAGGTAATGCAGTCACGGCTGGATGCCCAATACCGCCGGCAGGCCGGAAGGCAGCAATTTGACCGCATTGTGGAACGGGAGTTGCAGCGATCGGGGCTGTCGGAACGGGCCGATGAGGTGCGCTGGCAGCAGGTATTCAGCTGGGACGGCATAAGGGGCGACTCCCTGTCGGTGCGCGACAGCCTTTACCACGCACTGGGTTTGCTGCACGGGGGTGTATTGGGGATGGATCCTTCATCGGGGGCAGTCACTGCCTACATCGGGGGCATCGACCATGCCACCCATCCCTGGGACCAGGTCAGGGCACGCCGTCAACTGGCATCGGCATTCAAGCCCATATTGTACGCAGCGGCCCTGGAAACAGGTATGGACCCCTGCCGGTATTTTGACAACGACTCCCTGGTGATCGCGGATTTCACCGGCTACAGCCCGGTAAACCACGACGGCTCCTATGGGGGCAGGTACTCCATGACGGGGGCACTTGCCCGCTCGATGAATGTTCCGACTTTTCACTTGTTCATGGAAACGGGCTTTGCACCGGTGAACCGGTTATGGCAAGAAATGGGGTTTTCCTATCCGCTCCGAAATATTCCATCCCTGGCCCTGGGAACGGCAGAGGCACGAATTGCAGAACTTGCCGTGGCTTATGCCGCATTCGCCAACGGAGGCTACCGGGTTGAACCCTACACCATCGACTCCATTTCCGCACCCGGCGGGAGGCTCATTTACGAACATGATCAAAACCAGCCGGCAAAACGGGTGATCGCTGAAGAAACCAGCCGGCTGATCAGTGCCATGCTCCGGGAAGCAGTAAGTAACGGAACCGCCTCTTCTTTGCGGCACCATTACGGGGTAACCCTTCCGGTGGCTGCAAAAACAGGCACCTCCCAGAATTACGCAGACGCCTGGTTTGCCGCCTACAATCCGCGGATGGTGATGATCAGCCGTGTGGGGGCTTCTTCCCCGGCCGTGCATTTCAACAGCGGGGCCAATGGCTCGGCCACCGCACTGGCACTTCCCATTGTGGCCATGACCATGCAGCATATCCAGTCGGATCCGGAACTGAACGAACGATTCAGCGCCCCCTTCCCTGCTTTGCCGGAGCACCTGGCCTCAGCCCTGGATTGTCCCGGGTTTGAGGAGAAAGGGTGGCTCGACCGCCTGATAGACCGTTTCCGAGACCCCACCATTACCTTTGAGGAGAAAAAGCAGGAGGAGGAAAGGCCCGGCCTGCTGCGAAGATTGTTCCGGAGAAATTAACCGGACGTCTGCAAACTGACGCACCTGCAGTTGCCCCGCCAGGTATCCTTTCCCGAAAGAAGTCCACTTCCCGTTCCGTACCGGGATTTTCCTTAATCAGGGGAGTGTTTCCAATGCTTCACCGGGAAAACACACAAATATTTTGTATATTTAGGAAAATCCTGATTACGTATTGGTTAATCAAAAAAGCATACATTATGGACACACTGATTCACACCACAAAAGACCTTGAAAAATTACTGGGAAATGAGGCAAAGTCACTGCTGAAGCATCAGTCATCAACCGTTCCGAAGGAGCAGCTCAGTCTTCCCGGCCCGGAGGCACTCGACAGGGTTTTCGGGAACAGCGACCGCAACCCCCGCACACTGATCAACCTGTCACGGATATATGACCACGGAAGACTGGCGGGCACCGGCTATTTGTCGATTCTGCCTGTTGACCAGGGGATCGAGCACACCGGGGGCAGCTCTTTTGGCCCCAATCCCATCTATTTCGACCCGGAAAACATCATCAAGCTGGCCATTGAAGGAGGATGCAATGCCGTTGCGACCACCTTCGGCGGCCTGGCGCTGAATGCCCGGAAGTACGCCCACAAGATCCCCTTTGTGGTGAAAATCAACCACAATGAGCTGATGACCTATCCCAACAAGCACGACCAGATCATGTTTGGCAGTGTGGATGAGGCTTGGAACCTGGGTGCCGCCGCAGTGGGCGCCACCATTTATTTCGGTTCGGAGGAGTCGAACAGGCAGATCCTTGAGGTGGCCCAGGCTTTTGAGAGGGCGCATGAGCTGGGAATGGCCACCATACTGTGGTGCTATACCCGAAACAGTGCATTCAAAACCAAGGAGCAGGATTTCCATACCGCGGCGGACCTTACCGGGCAGGCAAACCACCTGGGGGTAACCATCAAGGCCGACCTGATCAAACAAAAACTTCCCGCAGGCAATGGCGGGTTTAAGACGCTGAAGTTCGGAAAAACCCATCCCGATATGTATGAAAAACTTTCTTCAGACCACCCCATTGATCTGTGCCGCTACCAGGTGGTAAATTGTTATATGGGGAAAATCGGGCTGATCAACTCCGGCGGGGCCTCTTCCGGTGAAAGTGATTTTGCCGATGCCGCAAAAACAGCCGTGGTCAATAAACGGGCAGGCGGAACGGGCCTCATCTCCGGACGCAAGGCCTTCCAGCGCCCCATGAAAGACGGGGTCAGGCTGCTGAACCTCATTCAGGATGTGTACCTGAATAAAGACATCACCATTGCCTGATTGCCTGGCCCGGACATCCTCCGGGCAGATCCGGTCATCCATCGCATTGGCATGGTCAATCTCCGGGCCGGCATGGTCAATGCGGACGGCACCACGGAATTCTTCCGGAAGGCTTCACTGAATTGAGCAAACCCGACAGATATTATGGCACATTCTCACAAAGACGATGATAACCGCAATACGCACAATAAGCGCGACAATACGGAAGACCATGAAAATCACGACCACAAGGGCGACAGCCACGGTGGAGGGGAGCATGACCATACCGGTCACCATGAGATGATGATCAGGGATTTCCGGAAACGGTTTTTTATCTCTGTGGCCTTTACCATCCCCATCCTGCTTTTGTCGCCCATGCTGCAGGACCTGCTGGGGTTTGAATTTTACCTGTTCCCGGAATATGACCGTTACATTCTTTTTGCCCTGTCGAGTGTGGTGTATTTCTATGGGGGATGGCCTTTCCTGAGCGGACTGGTTGGGGAGTTGAAGCAGCGACAGCCCGGAATGATGACTTTGATTGCCGTGGCGATCACGGTGGCCTGGGGTTACAGTACGGCCACGACTTTCGGGGTGGAAGGAGCGACCTTTTTCTGGGAGCTGGCCACCCTGATCGATATCATGCTACTCGGTCACTGGATCGAAATGAAGTCGGTACTGGGGGCTTCCCGCTCACTGCAGAAGCTTGTGGAAATGATGCCTTCAGAGGCCCATTTGCTCAAAAACGGTGACACAGAAGATGTACCGGTAAATAAACTGAAAAAAGATGATGTGGTTGTGGTGCGTCCGGGAGAAAAAATTCCGGTCGATGGCATTGTGGCCGAAGGAAGCAGCACTGTCAACCAGTCCATGGTTACCGGAGAATCCAAACCGGTCAAAAAAACAGAGGGTGACAAGGTGATCGGTGGTACGATCAATGGCAACGGTTCGTTGCAGGTAACCGTGGAGGAAGTCGGAGAGGAAGCTTACCTGAGCAAGGTGATCGATATGGTCCGGGAGGCGCAGAGCAAGAAATCCAAAACCCAGCACCTGGCAGACCGCATCGCCTTCTGGCTGACCATCATCGCCCTTACCGCGGGCTTTGGAACGCTGGCCACCTGGCTGATCATCGGCCAGCCTTTCGTGTTTGCACTGGAGCGGATGGCCACGGTAATGGTCATTACCTGCCCCCATGCCCTGGGCCTTGCCGTACCGCTGGTGGTGGCCATATCCACCTCCATGGCTGCGCGCTACGGGTTGCTGATCCGCAACCGGACGGCTTTTGAAAACACCCGGAAGATATCGCTGATGATTTTTGACAAAACAGGTACCCTCACGAAGGGGAATTTTGCCGTTTCCCGGTTTGGCTCTCTTCATGATAATTTCGATGACAGGCAGATTCTGAAACTTGCAGGAGCACTGGAAAAAAAGTCAGAGCATCCGCTGGCCGCCGGTATCATGCAAAAGGTAAAGGATGAAGAGATCGAGGTGCCTGAAGCCGATAATTTCAATGCCATCAGCGGCAAGGGCGTTGAAGCCGATGTGGACAACCAGAAAGTCAAGGTGGTAAGTCCGGGATTTGTAAAAGAGAAAAACATTGAAATCCCGGAAAAGGCTTACCGGAATGAAGCTGAGTCGGTGGTTTTTGTCATGGTGGATGAAGAGCTGGCGGGGTTCATTGCCCTGGCAGATGAAATCCGGGAAGAATCATTCGGGGCCATAAAAACACTGAAGGAAAGTGGCATAAAGTTGTATATGATCACCGGTGACAACGAAAAAGTGGCCAAAAGCGTGAGCGAAGAGCTCGGCCTGGACGGTTACTTTTCCGGTATGCTGCCTGACCAGAAGCTGGAAAAGCTCAAAGAATTTCAAAAAAATGGAGAGTTTGTGGCCATGACCGGTGACGGGATCAACGATGCCCCGGCCCTGGCTGCCGCCGATGTGGGGATTGCCGTTGGCTCAGGTACCGACATTGCTGCCGAAACGGCTGACATCATCCTGGTAAACAGCAACCCGGAAGACATTGCCTCTTTGATCCTGTTCGGCAAGGCCACTTACAGAAAGATGATCCAGAACTTTGTCTGGGCGACGGGATACAACGTGGTGGCCATCCCGCTGGCCGCCGGGGTATTATTCACAGCCGGCATACTGATCAGCCCCGCAGTGGGGGCAATTTTGATGAGTGCCAGCACCGTGGTGGTGGCCGTCAACGCCCAGTTCCTGAGGCGTCAGTTCCGGGACCATTAAACCGGACCCGGCCCGGGGCGGTTCTGAAGCAGTCCCGGCGCAGGCTTAGAGCGGTCCGGAGCAGGTCAATCAGCTTTCTGTGACCGCCTTCCGTTCAAAGGTAATGTTACGGGCCTCCAGGTAATCCATCACAAAGTCAAAACATTCCTGGTCCATCCCGATCAATTCAAGCGGGTAAACACCATTGCCGGCAAAAGTGCCGGTGAGGATCAGCCCCGCACAGGCGGTGGCTGTAAAGCCGGTGGTCCGGGCCATGGAAGAGATTTTCCTTTCCTGATCGTATTCATCATACAGATCATAAACGACCTTTACCCTCGATCCGTCCTCTTTTCCCCTTGCTTCAATGCGCATCACGGTAAATTCAGGTTCATTCGGATCCAGCTGCCAGTCACGGATCAGCACCTTGGAAGTAAAATCAATGGGGCGTATGCTGGTGTTGTTCACCGTAACGGAGGCTTCCGTATCAAAGAATCCGGCGGTTTTCAGGGCCTGTATCAGCTGAATATGGCCGGGATACCTGAGGGTTTTTTCCTTCATGTTGGGAATGTGGTCCATATTGCGAAGCAGTGAACGCAGCCCGTCGGTATAAAAAGCTTCCAGGGTTCCCACTTTATCAAAAAACACCATTTCCGGCTCACTCATGGCCGGCTTGATCATCGATTTCCCTTTTTCGATAAAACGGGCCGGACGGGTGTACTCCTCCACCACGTCGATGGGTGAGAAAGGGGCCTTGTAATAAAAAGGATACACTTTCACCCGGGGAAGTCCGCCCACCATGTATTCAAAATCGGATATTTCCATGGTTTCGTTGAGCCGTCCGGCAAACAGGTTGGGCAAGCCGGGGGCCACCCCGGCATCGGTAATGGCCGTCACGCCTTTTTCTGCGGCCAGGGCGTTCAGCTCCATGAAATCCTCCGCCATGAATGAAATGTCCACAATGTTCTTCCCCGCCTCAATCACGGTCTTCAGGGTGTCAAAACCCATAAATCCCGGAACTGCTGAAACAACCAGGTCAAAATTCTTCACCAATGCACCAACGGCATCCTCCTCCATCAGGTTCACCGCCACCCCCTCTATGGGATAATTTTCCGACAGGAAATCCAGGGATTCTTTATCGATGTCTGCAGAAGTTACTGCATAAGTGTCAGACAGGTCAATGGCAATTGCCTTGCCAATCATCCCTGCACCAAGTACCAAGATTTTTTTCTTTGCCATAATTATTTTCGAATTGTCATTTTCAATTCCACTAAGGTAAAAAATTGTTTGCAAAAGGCTAACCCATGTGACGCCGAATCTGTATTTTTGCAGGAAGGGGAATGGCCCCCTTAAGGGCAACACCCTCATACTTTTATGCAGATTAAACACAATCCCGGACAGTTCAGCAACCGAAGAAAAATTGTTGCCGGTATCATACTGGCAACCAGCCTGCTATTGCTTGTGCAGCTGTTTATGCTGCAAATTGCCGATCCTTCCTATAAAACTTCTGCCCTGAGCAATTACCTCCGGTATGTGACCGATTACCCGGCACGGGGGCTGATCTATGACAGGAACGGAGAATTGCTTGTTTACAATGAAGCCCATTACGATTTGATGGTGATCCCCGGCCAGGTTTCCGAACTTGACACCCTGGAATTCTGCGAGCTCCTGGGGATTGAAATGGCAACCTTCGAAAGCCGGCTGCTTCAGGCAAGGCAATACTCCCGTTTCAGGCCTTCGGTCTTTGAACGGCAGATATCCAAAACCACATTTGCCGCTTTCCAGGAAAAACTCTTCCGTTACCCGGGCTTTTTTGTCCAGCCCCGAACCCTGCGAAAATACACCTATCCCATTGCCACACACACCTTTGGTTATGTGGGCGAGGCCGGGCCCAATGTAATCAGCAATGATCCGTACTACCGCCCGGGCGACTATATCGGGGTCAGCGGGGTGGAAAGGGCCTACGAAGAACAACTCAGGGGACAGAAAGGCGTGCGGATCCGTATGGTGGACGTGCACAACCGGGATGCCGGTCCATTCCAGGAAGGAAGATTCGACACACTGGCCGTGGCCGGGAAGGATCTTTATACCACGATGGATGCGGAACTGCAGGTTTATGGCGAACGCCTCCTGCAGAACAAAAGGGGCAGCATTGTCGCCATCGAACCATCCACGGGAGAGATTTTGTCGCTGGTGACCTCACCGGCTTTTGACCCTGGCCTGCTGGTGGGCAGGCAACGTACGAGAAATTACCGCATGTTGCAGAATGACTCGCTCAACCCGCTGTTCAACCGTGCCCTGATGGCGCAATACCCCCCCGGATCGGTGTTCAAGATCATCAATACCCTGATCGCTCTGCAGGAGGGGGTGATCTCCCCACAAACCTCTTACGGATGCGGTGGGATTTACCATACCACAGGCATCAGCATCCGCTGCCGCTCCCACCCCAGCCCCGTCAATGCCATTACCGGCATTCAATACAGCTGCAACACATTTTCCAGCATCATTTTTCAAAACACCATCAACCAGTCAAAATTTGAGAACATCCAGGAATCACTGCAACAATGGCGCGACTACGTGACCAGCTTCGGCCTGGGCAACCCCTTCGGGAGTGACCTTTCGCATGAGCTGCCAGGTCTGGTGGTAACCCCCGACTACTATGACAGGTTATACGGACCCAGGGGCTGGCGCTCCCAGACAATCCTTTCACTGGGGATCGGCCAGGGCGAACTGGGGGTTACCCCGGTGCAGCTGGCCAATATGACCGCTGCCGTGGCCAACCGGGGCTATTACATCACCCCCCATCTGGTTAAAGCCATCGACACCCCCGACAATAAGAACAACCAGTTTGGCCTGGCCAACAATATTGAAATTGACAGGGAACATTTTGAAACCATGGCGGAGGCCATGAGGCGTGTAATGGCAGAGGGAACGGGCAGCTTTTCCGCCATTCCCGATATTGAGACAGCCGGGAAAACCGGTACGGTGCAGAATCCGCACGGGGAAAACCACTCGGTATTCGTGGCATTTGCCCCGGTAGACGATCCGCAGATCGCCATTTCAGTGGTGGTGGAAAATGCAGGCTACGGCTCGGTATGGGCCGCTCCCATCGCCAGCCTGATGATTGAAAAATACCTGACCCGGGAAGTGAACCGGGCCTGGTTTGAACAACGCATACTGGATGCAAGGTTTTTAACGGCACAACCAGAAGACGCACAATAAAAACATTGAATGACACCGCAATTTAACATACTCAAAAACATTGACAAGACGGTATTATTCCTGTTCCTGGTCATGGTGATCATCGGTTGGTTTAATATTTTCGCCTCTGAATATACCGAGGCACACCGCCATATTTTTGACCTGGGCACCAGCTACGGCAAGCAGCTGGTATGGATACTCGGGGCCTTTATCCTGGCTGCCGCTGTACTGACCATTGACATACGGTTTTTCACAAGTTTTGCATGGGTGATCTATGTCAGTCTGCTTGTGGTACTGATCGGGGTGTTGTTCTTCGGGGTGGAGATCAACGCCACCCGGGCATGGTTCCGGGTGGGTGGGTTTGCCTTTCAACCGTCGGAAATTGCCAAATATGGAACCATACTGGCACTGGCGTCCCTGATCAGCAGGGCCAGGGTCAAATCCCCGGATGTTTCCTCACGAACAAAGGCCTTTGCCGTCATCCTGCTTCCGGCTATGCTTGTGCTGCTGCAAAAAGATGTGGGTACGACACTGGTATTTTCCTCTTTCATTCTGGTACTTTTCCGGGAGGGGTACATTGGTGGCCTGGTCTTGTTTTTCGGGGTAGTGGCAGTGGCGCTTTTTGTACTCACCCTGATCTTCAATGAATTCATCATCATCGGAGCACTGGCTGCGATCACCCTGCTTGTCGGCTTTCTGATGCGAAAGAAAAGCAGGGTGATGCCGCAACTGATCGGGTTATTTTTACTCCTGTCGGGATTTGTGTACTCGGTTGATTATACATTCGATAACGTCCTGGAACCTCATCACAAAGCCCGGATTGAAGTCCTCATATACGGAGGTGCTGACCTCCAGGGTGCCGGGTACAACCTTCACCAGTCGAAAATCGCCATCGGGTCAGGTGGATTTGCAGGAAAAGGCTTTCTGCAGGGCACACAAACCCAGTTTAACTTTATACCCGAACAGTCCACCGACTTTATCTTCTGTACCGTCGGGGAAGAGTGGGGATTTATCGGAAGCCTGGTCATCATCGGACTATATACTTCCTTAATGATCAGATTGCTGTACCTGGCGGAAAAACAACGATCCGTATTCAGCCGGGTTTTCGGATACGCCACCATTTCCATATTATTTTTCCATTTTGCCATCAATATCGGCATGACCATCGGTCTTGTACCGGTAATCGGGATCCCTTTGCCGCTGATCAGTTACGGAGGATCTTCCCTCTGGGGTATGACCCTGATGTTGTTCACGTTCCTGAAACTGGACGCCCACAGATATGAAATGATATAACACCGGCATATGTCTTCAATTTTATTACCTTCGAAAAAAAATGCCCCCTCATGAAGATCGCTTTTTTTGGAAGGGTACTGGACCCCGCTTTCCTGGACAACTTCCGTCTCATGATACGCATCATGGAAGAAAGGGTCTCTCATTTCCTGGTCTATGAAGGGCTGTATGCCCACATCAGGGGGCATGTACAGTTCAAAAAACCCGTCAAAATTCTGTCAGCGAACGAGCAACCCGATAAAGACACCTTTTGCATGATCAGCATCGGGGGAGACGGCACACTGCTTGACACCATCACCCTGATACAAAACTCCGGCATACCGGTGCTTGGGATCAATACCGGCCGCCTGGGATTCCTGTCTGCCATTTCAACCGACGAAATATCTTATGCCGCAAAAGCTTTGATATCGGGTGATTACGCCATCGACAACCGGGCTATGCTGCAGCTGTATTCACCCCCGGAACTGTTCGGTGACTTCAATTATGCACTCAATGAGCTGACGGTGCTGAAGCGCGACAATTCCAGCATGATCAAGATCAAGGCCTACGTGGATGAGCAGTTCCTGAACACCTACTGGGCCGACGGGCTGATTATCTCCACGCCAACCGGCTCCACGGGGTATTCACTGAGTTGCGGCGGGCCGATCATTTCGCCGGAAAGCAAAACCTTTGTCATCACTCCCATTGCCACCCATAACCTGACAGTACGGCCGATCGTGATTCCGGACAGTTGTGTGATAAAACTGCAGATATCCGGGCGCACCCAGGATTACCTGCTCACCCTTGATTCAAGATCCCGCCCTCTGAGCACCACCGAAGAACTTTTCATCAAAAGGGCCCCTTTTTCAATCAACCTGATCGGCATCGGACAAAAGGATTTTTACAAAACCATCCGCAACAAACTGGCCTGGGGGCTGGACAAAAGAAATTGACATAAAATAATCCATGAAGCGTGTCGTTATCTTTTCTGAAACATAGAACCAAGTCCATGCAATATAAACACATCGTTCTGTTCGCTTTTTTCTTCGTTTTGATGATGCCGGCGGCATTGTCACAAAGTTACGAGGTAGGAGTTTTCGGCGGAGGGTCTTATTATTCTGGCGACCTGAACCCGGGGCCGGAAGGGCAGTTCAGGCAAACCCAGCCGGCTTTCGGCGGATTGGTCCGTTACAATTTTGACAAACACCTTTCGGTGCGGATCACGGGGCTGCACGGTACAGTAAAAGGAAGTGATGAAAACAGCGCTTATAAAATCCTTCCCCAGGCCAACCCGGATATGTACAGCTTTGAAAGTACCATCACCGAGGTTTCATTGCAGGGAGAGGTAAACTTCCTGCCATACATAGCAGGGCATGAGGAAACCCTGCTTACCCCCTATATTTTTGGCGGGATCGGTTATTTCATGTTTGATACAACGACCGGGCACGGCGATGGAAGTCACTGGCATCCGGACGAAACGTCATCCGACCCGGGCACGGCAAGCCCCGAAAACTTTGACCCACCAGAAGATTATAGTGATTTCAGTATAAGCTATTTAATTGGAGGAGGCCTGAAATACCATATCACAGAGTATATCGGAGGAGGTCTGGAATGGGGCCTGCGCTATACCGGCACCGATTACATTGACCATGTGAGGCTGAAAGCCAACCCCAAACAAAACGACTGGTATGCCTTCGCCGGAATCACCATCACCTTCAGATTCAAGGACTCAAGCAGGGCCATCTGCCCCTATTAGCTTAAATTTTCTTAAACTTTGGAGTTTTCCTTTTTTTTGTCGGAACATTTTCTGAAATTTGTGCTCCTTTTTAGAGGTATAATTTATTGATTGATAATGGATCTGAAGCAGCGTATTAACACAGACAGGCTTCCCTGCCATGTGGCCATCATCATGGATGGAAACGGGCGCTGGGCAAAGCAACAGGGCAAAGAACGCATCTTCGGGCACGAAAGCGGCGTGGAGTCCGTGCGGGATACCGTTAAAGCAGCTGCTGAAATTGGTATTCCCTACCTGACGCTTTTCGCTTTTTCCACCGAAAACTGGTGCCGTCCCCATAAAGAGGTGGATACCCTGATGGGGCTGCTGACCAAAGCCATTGACAATGAAACACTCGATCTCCACAAAAACAATGTGAAGCTGCAGGCCATCGGAGATATCGACTCACTGCCTTTTTCCTGCAGAAAACAACTCAGGGAAGCCATTGAGCTGACATCCGGGAATACGGGGCTGACAGTCAACGTTGCCCTGAGTTACAGTGCACGTTGGGAGATTACCAATGCCGCAAAAAAGATCGCACGCAGCGTAGCGGAAAAAAGAATAAATCCTGAAAATATTGACCAGGAGCTTATGGACCAGGCCATGGAGACCGCCCACATTCCCGACCCGGATTTGCTGATCCGCACAAGTGGAGAATTGCGGGTAAGTAACTTTTTACTTTGGCAGCTGGCCTACACCGAATTGTATTTTACACCGGTGCTCTGGCCTGACTTCAGAAAGAAACATTTTTACCAGGCCATCATCGACTACCAGCGCCGCGAAAGGCGTTTCGGGAAGGTTGAATGCCATGCCGATGATGTCAAACAAGTTTGAAATACTATCCAGACAATGCATAGAGTCATCCTTCTGTTCGCTTTAATTTTTTGTCTTTTCCCTGTAACCGTTCATGCTCAGCAGGTTCAGACAGGTGATGAGATCACCATTGACCCGAATAACCCAAGAGAATACCAGATCGGAGGAATATCAGTTACCGGTACGGAGAATATCAACGACAATGTCGTGCTCATGGTTTCCCAGCTTACCGTGGGGCAGCAAATCATGATCCCGGGTGAAGACATCACCAATGCTATCGAGCACCTCTGGCGACAGCGTTTGTTCGAGGATGTGAGTATCGGGATCACTTCTGTTCATGACGATGTGGTTTTTCTCGAAATAGAGCTGAGGGAGCGGCCCAGGCTTTCGCGCTACGAGTTCATCGGTTCCCGGAGTTCAGATGAAGACAAGATCAAAGAAAGGCTGAATCTCACCAGGGGGGACGTGGTGACCGACAACCTCCTGTACCGGGCAAAGACCGTCATAGAGGAGTATTACCAGGAAGAAGGGTATATGACCCCTGAAATTGAGGTTCGCCAAAAGGTGGATACCGCCAGGACAAACCACCTGATCCTGGAGTTTGAGATCGACCGCGGCCGCCGGACACGTATCCGGGAAGTCAATATTTACGGCAACGAAGTACTCAGCGACTGGAGAATCAAGCGGATCATGGAAGACACCCGCGAAAGGAGCCTCCGCTTCCTGTTTTCTTCTTCCAAGCTGGTGCAGGAAGACTTCCGCAAAGACAAGCAGCTTATTATCGAGCGGTACAACGAGCTGGGAAAGCGGGATGCCCGGATCGTCAAAGACACATTTTACTTTGTGGATGACAACCGCATCGAAATAGACCTGCACATCGAAGAGGGACCGACCTATTACTTCAGGGATATTAACTGGGTGGGCAATACCGTATACCCGGACGAGGCCCTGAACGAGATACTGCGGATCAGCCCCGGCGATGAATATAACCAGACGAAACTGGAAAGAAACCTTTTTATGAATATGGAACAGGGGGATGTCAGCTCACTCTACCTGGACATTGGTTACCTGTTTTTCCAGCTCGATCCGGTTGAGGTCGCCGTGGAGAATGACTCCATTGACCTGGAGATCCGCATCCATGAAGGTGAGCAGGCAAGGATCAACAGGGTTAGTGTCACGGGCAACACCCGGACCAATGACCACGTGATCATGCGTGAGATCAGGACCCGACCCGGTCAACTTTTCAGCCGTTCAGCCATTATCAGGAGCCAGCGGGAGATCATCCAGCTGGGGTATTTCGACCAGGAGTCCATTGAGGTCAATCCAATACCCAATCCGCAGGACAATACGGTAGATATCGAATACATTGTGGAGGAGACTTCTTCCGACCAGATCGAATTATCGGGCGGTTGGGGAGCAAACCGCATCATCGGAACGGTGGGTATCTCCTTCAACAACTTTTCTACCCGGAATATTTTCAACCGTGATGCCTGGCGGCCATTACCGACCGGGGACGGGCAAACGCTTTCACTCAGGGCACAGACCTACGGAAGGGGTTATATCTCGTACAGTGCGTCATTCGTTGAGCCATGGCTCGGCGGAGAGCAACCCAACGCACTGAGTCTGTCTTTTTACCAGACCACACACCGCCGCAACCTGGCAAAAAGCCATCCCGACTATGGTTATTATTCCATACTGGGCGCTTCAGTGGGGCTTGCAAGGAGGCTGACACTGCCTGACGACTATTTCTACCTCAGGCAGTCTGTGAATTACCAGCATTATGACATCATGAACAGCCCGATCCGTTTTATCTTTGACAACGGGCAGTCGCACAACCTAAGCTACAATGCGGAGTTCGGCCGGAACTCGAAAGATGCCCAGCTCTTCCCGCGTTCAGGTTCTGAAGTATCGCTGTCATTGCAGGTTACACCACCCTATTCCCTCATCACCGGTGAAGATTTCCAGGGTGCCGATCCGCAGGACAAATATCGCTGGCTGGAGTACCATAAATGGAAAATGAAAACGGATTACTTCACCCCCATTGTAGGCGATCTGATTGTGGCCGCCAGGATGCGCTTCGGCTTTCTTGGTTATTTTAACTCAGACATCGGCTATCCGCCCTTTGAAAGATTCTACCTGGGTGGCGACGGGCTGACCGGCTGGGAAATTGACGGCCGCGAAGTGATCGCCATGCGCGGTTACGAGAATTACTCCCTCACACCCACCGATGCACGGGGTGAGTTTGTCGGGGCAAATGCCTATAATAAATATACGGTTGAACTGCGCTACCCCGTATCACTTAACCCCATGGCAACCATCTATGCACTGGCCTTTGTGGAAGGAGGTAATGCCTATTCAGACCTCCGTTCTTTCAATCCGTTCGACATCAAACGTTCTGCAGGTGTGGGAGTCAGGGTATTCCTGCCCATGTTCGGCCTGCTTGGCATCGACTACGGATATGGCTTTGATGAAATACCCGGACGGCCCGGTGACTCTGGTGGACAGTTCCACTTCTCCATCGGCCAGGATATCAACTAACAACCAGTTGTTCTACCTTAACCCAATCATTCAGGAGGATCCCTTATGAACAAAAAACTGATGCTTACCCTGCTGGTGGCAATCATGGCCACCACTGCATGGGGACAAAGATTCGCTTACGTAGATACAGAATACATCCTTGACAACATCCCGGAATACCAGGCGGCCGAAAGAGAGATTGAACAACTTTCCGTTGAATGGCAGGCCGAGCTGGAAGACATGTTCGCCCGGGTGGACAGGCTTTACCGGGAATACCAGGCTGAAGCACCCCTGCTACCCGATGACATGAAACAGGAAAGAGAGGATGAGATCATCCGGCTTGAACAGGAAGCCAAAGAACTGCAGATGCAACGTTTCGGCCGGGAAGGAGAGCTCTTCCGCAAAAGGGAGGAGTTGCTCGAACCCATCCAGGACAGGGTGTACAATGCCGTTGAGGAGATTGCTTCACGCGGAAACTATGCCGTGATATTTGACAGGGCCGGAGGGGTGTCAATGATTTACACTGATGTGCGCTACGACCTGAGCGACGATGTGCTTCAGCGCCTGGGTTACAGGAACTGATCCCCTACTTACCAAGCAAACGCTTGATCTCATTGAGTTTCATCAGGGCCTCTACCGGGGTCAGGGTGTTCACATCCGTATTCAGAATATCTTCCTTGATCTGTAAAAGCAGGGGGTCATCCAGCTGGAAAAAACTCAGCTGATAATCGTCCTGTTTTTTTTGTCCGGATGACCGTGGAGTTGCCTTACCGGTCAGTTCGTCGTGGCTGTGGTATTGTTCTAGCCGGGAAAGGATGGCATTGGCCCGCTCGAGCACGGGTTTGGGCATCCCCGCCATACGGGCCACATGAATCCCGAAAGAGTGTTCACTTCCCCCGGGAACCAGCTTTCGCAAAAAGATCACCTTATTGTGCACCTCTTTGACAGACACATTATAATTCCTGATCCTGGAGAAGGATGCAGCCATCTCATTGAGTTCGTGATAGTGAGTGGCAAACAGGGTTTTGGCCCTGAACATAGGGTGCTCGTGCAAAAATTCTGCAATGGCCCAGGCAATACTGATCCCGTCATAAGTACTTGTACCCCGCCCGATCTCGTCCAGCAGTATCAGGCTTCGGTCCGATATGTTATTCAGAATGCTGGCCGTTTCGTTCATCTCCACCATGAAGGTGGACTCTCCCGAAGAAATGTTGTCAGATGCGCCCACCCGGGTGAATATCTTATCCACCAGCCCGATTGATGCATATTCGGCCGGCACGAATGATCCCATCTGGGCCATCAGCACAATCAGACCGGTCTGCCTAAGCAGCGCTGATTTCCCAGACATATTGGGTCCGGTAATGATGATGATCTGCTGATTTTCATTGTCGAGCAATACGTCATTGGCCACATATTCCTCACCCGGCGGAAGCTGCTGCTCGATCACCGGGTGACGCCCGCCTTTGATGTCCAGCACATATGAATCGTTGATGTGCGGCCGCACATAATTGTTCCGCCGGGCCACCAGGGCAAAACAGGACAGGCAATCCAGCTTTGCAATCACATGGGCATTCTGCTGTATGGGTGCCACATAACGGGCGACCTCCTCCACCAACTCCTCAAACAGGCGAATTTCAAGGTTCAGGATCCGCTCTTCCGCACTCAGGATCTTTTCTTCATACTCCTTCAGTTCAGGGGTAATATAGCGTTCCGAATTGGTCAGGGTCTGCTTTCGGTGCCAGTCGTCCGGCACCTTGTCTTTGTGGGTATTGGTCACCTCGAGGTAATAGCCAAATACCTGGTTGAATGATATTTTGATGGATGGAATGCCGGTACGCGCAATTTCACGCTGCCTCAGCGAGGCCAGGTAGTCCTTACCTGAAAAAGCAATGTGCCGCAATTCATCCAGTTCCTCCGATACACCGTCGGCGATCATGTTCCCTTTGGCAGCAACGGCCGAAGGTTCCTCCAGCAGTTCGCGGGCAATGCGGTCCCTGATTTCCGGGCATGGATCAAGTTGTCTGGCGGAGGCCTGAAGTGATTCTGAATCATTTTCCAGGCAAAGATCACGGATGGCCTCAGTGGCCACAAGTGCTTTCTGGATCTGTCTGAGTTCCCTTGGGTTGATCTTCCCAACAGCAACCCTGGAGATCAGCCGCTCCAGGTCACCAACCCCACGCAGATCAGCGCCAAGTTTCTCCAGCAACTCCTGGTTTTGCAGAAGATGCTCCACCACATCATGCCGCTCCCTGATCTGCGGTCGCTCTTTGAGGGGCAACAATATCCAGCGCTTCAGCAACCGGCTGCCCATGGGGGAAACTGTGTGATCAAGCACATCTTTCAGCGTGGTGGCATCCTCATTGATGGATTCCATGATTTCCAGGTTGCGGATGGTAAACTTGTCCAGCCACACATACCGGCTTTTGTCAATGCGGCTGATCTTGTTGATATGCCCCAGCTCATCATGCCGGGTATCCGACAAATACTGCATCACCGCCCCGGAGGCAATGATCCCCTCGCTGAGATCCTCAATCCCGAAACCTTTAAAGGAGGCCGTTCCAAAATGCTTCAAAAGCAGGTCATCGGCAAAGTCACGCGTAAAGGCCCAGTCGTCCAGAGTGCTGATATAGTATTTACCCGGGAAGCGGGTCTGCATAAGTTGCTTGTGCTTTTTCTGGATCACCACTTCACTGGGGCGCAGACTCTGAAGCAGCTTATCAATGTACTCCCTGTCGCCCTGATCGGTTAAAAACTCACCGGTAGACACATCCAGAAAGGCAATACCGGTATGCCCCTCAGAAATATGCAGGGCAGCAAGGAAATTGTTCTCCTTGTGATTCAATACTTTATCGCTGAAGGCAATACCCGGGGTCACCAGTTCTGTAACCCCCCTTTTAACGATCTTTTTTGCTTGTTTGGGATCCTCCAGCTGATCGCACACCGCCACCCGCTGGCCGGCACGAACCAGTTTAGGCAGGTAATTATCCAGGGCATGATACGGAAAGCCCGCAAGCTCCACGTATGATGCCGCCCCGTTGGCCCGCCGGGTAAGGACAATGCCCAAGATTTCCGCCGTTTTCACCGCATCCTCCCCGAATGTTTCATAAAAGTCTCCCACCCTGAACAACAGCAGTGCATCGGGATGCTTAGCCTTGATGCCGTAATACTGCTTCATCAAGGGGGTTTCAACGTTCTGATCTTTAGGTTTTGCCAAGGTACAACGGGTTTATTTCAGACAAAAATACGAAATTAAGAAGAGTTAACTACCTGTCATAATCTATGTTAAAACCGTGCCAACCAGGGTTAAATTATTTGGCCGGTTCGCACCAATGCCTTAGTTTTGTTACCCAATAGGTTACAACCTAATTATTTACAAACCAACAAATAGCTATTATGCGTTTTATCAAAAAGAATCAAGTTTTTTCCATTCTGGCCCTGGCCTTCATCGTATTGTTCTCCACACCTTTGAAAGCGAATCCGGGTGGATTTACCGATGAGGAGCTGGAAAAGTTTGCCGGAGCGGTAATGCAGGTAATGACCATTCAGCAGGAAGGACAAGGTGAGATGATCGGAATTATCGAAGAACACGGAATGACCGTAGAACGCTTCAATGAGATCATGATGCAGGCTCAGGAGATGCCTCTGGAACAGGTTGAAGCCACGGAAGAAGAAAAAGAAACATATTTGGAAGTAATCGAAAAGATCGACGAAATCCAGATAGGACTGGAGGAAGAACTGGTCGAAGCCATTGAAGAAGAGGGCCTCAGCATTGAGAAATACGAGGAAATCATGCAGGAATACCAGCAAAATCCTGAATTGCAGCAACTGATACAGCAAATGTTGCAGTAATTGTTGCAATAATTGTTGCAATAATTGGAAAATCTGAAGCATAAAAAAAGCCGCCTTGTAAAACAGGGCGGCTTTTTTTATTTCATCCCACCATAGGAGATCAGAAACAACTCAGGAGATCAGAAACAACGGTTTGTCGATAAAGGATTCATACACCGGCCTTAGCCGCTTGGTATTGTAATGCTTTTCCACATCCACAACCTTGTTGGTACTCGTAACAATATCCACCGGAATATTGTCATACCGCCCGTTTTTCAGAATAACCAGGCGCCCGTGTATCCCCTTCAGAATCAAATCCAGGGCCAGGTTACCGTAAGCCATGGGCACAATGCTGTCAATGGCGTCCGGATCTCCCGAGCGGACCAGATATCCCAGGTACTGGTTGATGGTTTCCACGCGCTTCCCTTTGTTATATTTCGGACTCAGCTCCTTGATCCTGGCAGACACTGCATCACCGATACCCCCCAGCTTGGCATGTCCGTACATGTCCTTCTCTCCGCTCTGAAACATCATGTCTACCCCGTCAAATGTCGCTCCTTCTGATACAAGCACCACGGAATAATTACTGGGGTTCTTCTCACGGTCTTCCAGCAGCAGCTGGGTCAGGTGTTCAACGTTAAAAGAGTATTCCGGAATAACACAACGGTTGGCAGCTCCGGCCATGGTAGGGAGCAGCGAGGTAAAGCCCGCGTACCTGCCGAACACCTCCATCACCAATATTCTCTCGTGTGAACCGGCGGAGGTTCGCAGAAGATTGGCAAGGTGGATGGTCCGGGTCACGCAGGTACTGAACCCGATGCAGTAGTCCGTTCCGGGCACGTCATTGTCCATGGTTTTGGGAATGGCCACCACCTTCACCCCTTCCTGGTACATCCGCACTCCGTAACTGAGGGTATCGTCACCCCCGATGGGAATCAGGTAGTCAATGCCCAGATAGTCTATGTTTTTCAAAACCTCCGGTGTGAGGTCATTGATCTCATCATTGTATTTTTCTTTAAGATGTTCGGGCACATGTTTCTGGGGCACGTGGCTGGGCCGCGTCCTGGAGGTATGCAGGAAAGTCCCCCCGGTACGCCCGGCCTTGTTCACAATGTATTCAGATAGTTCGGTGAAATTTTCATGATTGTCGGCATCTTTTTCACGCCTGAGCTCCAACAGCCCGGCCCATCCGCGTCGAATCCCGAGAACACGGTAGCCCTCGCGCAGTGCACGGATTGTGATGGCGCGAATGGCGGGGTTCAGCCCCGGCACATCTCCTCCTCCGGTAAGGATTCCAATGGTTCCTTTTGTTCCTTCCTTCATATTATTGTGATTTTATGGTGAATAACATGTGATCACTGCTAACAGGCACACCAGATCCGGCTGCTTCTGACAATGCCGTTCATGTAAACAATTCTGCCGGACATACTTCGCTCCGGGGGTGGCAGCATATAAAGTTAAGAATTTCTCGTAAACCTTATACAGGAGTGGTTTCATTTCATCAACACGGTTGCAATTGATCAATTTATATGATAGGTTTGTTATATTGTGGACGGGTCCCCCCTGTTTT
>SKUN01000003.1 GCA_007129945.1 Bacteroidales bacterium | reverse complement strand
TGGTTATAACGAATTTAATATTTTTCTTTGCAGCCTGTTTAACAAAAAAAGGAGAAACCATGTCTGACATTGCAACAAGAGTAAAAGCTATCATTGTTGATAAGCTTGGTGTAGATGAAAAAGAAGTTACACCCGAAGCAAGTTTCACTAATGATTTGGGTGCTGATTCTCTGGACACTGTGGAACTCATCATGGAGTTTGAAAAAGAGTTCAACATTGCCATTCCGGACGACCAGGCCGAAAAGATCAGCTCGGTAGGTGAAGCGATTTCTTACATTGAGGAAAATAGCAACAAGTAAGACGTTAGTTCAGTTAAAGGATGAAGCCCACATGTATGGTTTTATTCGCAGATAAGGGCGAATTGACCCATGTGGGCTTCATTTAGCATGTTACATGTTAAACAAAACACAGTCGAATGAAACTGAAAAGAGTAGTTGTTACCGGACTTGGTGCACTTACCCCCATAGGGAGTTCTGTCCCCGATTACTGGAATGCGCTGATAAATGGCGTCAGTGGGGCAGCCCCGATCACACGTTTTGATGCATCCCAGTTCAAGACCCGTTTTGCCTGTGAGGTGAAAGGATACAACCAGGCCGATCATTTTGATCGCAAGGAAGCCCGGAAATATGACCCGTTTGCCCAATATGCCATGGTTTCTACCGAGGAAGCGATCCGGGATGCCGCACTGGACCTGGACCACATCGATAAAGACCGTGTAGGTGTAATCTGGGGAAGTGGTATCGGCGGCATTGAAACCTTCCTCAACGAGGTTTCGGCCTATGCAAAATCTGAAGGCCCGCCCAGGTTTAACCCTTTCTTCATCCCGAAGATGATCGCCGATATTGCGGCTGGTCACATTTCCATTAAATATGGATTCCGGGGTCCGAACTTTACCACAACCTCAGCTTGTGCTTCTTCAGCCAACGCATTGATTGACAGCTTCAACCTGATCCGTTTGGGAAAGGCTGACATGTTCATCAGCGGAGGCTCAGAAGCAGCCGTGAACGAGGCCGGCGTTGGCGGTTTCAGCTCCATGCATGCCATCTCGGTGAGAAATGACGACCCGAAAACAGCATCACGTCCCTTCGACAAAGACAGGGACGGATTTGTAATTGGCGAAGGCGGCGGCACCATTATTTTCGAAGAACTGGAGCACGCACTCAAGCGGGGGGCTAAAATTTACGCAGAAGTGATCGGAGGCGGAATGTCGGCCGATGCTTACCACATGACCAGCCCCCACCCTGACGGCCTTGGCGCGATGAAAGTGATGGAGAATACGCTGGAGGACGCAGGCATCAAAGCCACGGAAGTCGACCACCTTAACACGCACGGCACCTCAACTCCCCTTGGAGATGTCGCTGAGCCCAAGGCCATTGTGTCATTGTTCAAAGACCACGCGTATAAGCTGAGCATCAACTCAACCAAGTCGATGACCGGTCATTTATTGGGTGCAGCCGGCGGAGCAGAAGCCATTGCCACCATACTGGCCGTTCAGAATGACATTGTGCCTCCGACCATCAACCACTTTACCGATGATCCGGACATTGACAACAAGCTGGACTTCACCTTTCACAAGGCCAAGGAACGCAGGGTGGATATCGCCATGTCCAACACTTTCGGGTTTGGCGGACACAACGCTTGTGTGGCATTTAAAAAATTCAAAAAATAAGCAACCCGTTTTGCGTCTCTTTAACCGGATCCGACGAAAACGCAATGCTTCAGAAAGCACTTTATCTGAAGCAATCAGAAACATTTTCGGATACCATCCCAAAAACGTTGCCATCTACGAACTGGCGTTTCGCCATAAGTCGGTGGCAACGTCTTTTGATAATGGGTTCCGGCAGTGTAATGAACGACTTGAATACCTTGGAGATGCCATACTGGGGGCCATTGTGGCAGACTTCCTTTTTAAAAAATTCCCTTATAAGGATGAAGGCTTCCTCACAGAAATGCGCTCACGGATTGTCAGCAGGAGCAACCTCAACACCCTTTCCAGGAAGCTGGGGCTTGACAAACTCGTTCAGACCAGCAAAGAAAGTGGCATTGCCGGATCATCCATTCTGGGGGATGCCTTCGAGGCTTTTATCGGGGCAGTGTATCTTGACAAGGGATACCTTTTTACCAAACAGATCATCATCCGTCATATCATTCAGACGCACCTGGATATTGATGAACTGATGACACGTGAAGTGAACCTGAAGAGCAAGGTCATCGAATGGGCCCAAAAAGAAAAAAAGGAGGTGGCGTTCAGGTTGACAGACGAAGCAGACCGCGGAAAAAAAGGCAGGTTTTATACCGTTGAATTACTGATAGAAGGGAAAAGGTCCGGTACGGGCCAGGATTATTCCATTAAAAAGGCCGAACAACAAGCCGCCCGGCAGGCATGGGAACAAATTGATCAGGATGTCGAAAAAACGAACATTGGCCATTGATTATACACCCGACTTCAGAACTGTCGGGGTTTTTACCGCACAAAAGGACTACAGACTGTGCTGGTTGCTGGATCAATATCTGCACACGGCATTCCGTCGCCTTCCGGATTTCCGTTTTTCTCCGGACAGTCAAAAAACACCTTTGACCGTTCCCGTTTACAGACACACCGACAGACGCCTGCTCAGTAGCTTCTTCCTGATCTCTAATAAACCGGAAGGAACTGTCCTGTTCCAGAAACCCGCCAACATGGATTACCTCTTCCTGGTAAAACAACCCAGCGACCAGTTTGACCTACAGCGACTGATCAAGGACATCCGCAACATCCCCCAGGTAAGTACCGCCTTAGAAGCCGGGCCTTTTCTGGGGAAAACTGCAGAAAGCTTTTATTTCGACTTCGAGCATTACCTGGAAACCTGTCCTGAAGAATAAAGAACCACGGCAGTTATTCCTGTTTTTTGGCCTCGTGCCAGAATACATCCATCTCTGCCAGGCTCATCTTCCTCATATCTTTCCCCGACTTTTTGGCTTCAGCCTCGAGGTACTCAAAACGTTTCACGAATTTTTTATTGGTCCGCTCCAGGGCATTCTCCGGATTCACCCCAATAAACCGGGCATAATTAATCAGGGCAAACAAAAGATCCCCGAACTCCCCTTCCACTTTTCTGGCTTCGGCACCCTGTTCCACCTCTTTTCTCAACTCTTCCAGCTCCTCATGTACTTTGTCCCAGACCTGGTGAGGCTGTTCCCAGTCAAACCCCACGCCCTTCACCTTGTCCTGTATCCGGTAAGCCTTGACCATGGCAGGCAACGATTTGGGAACACCTGACAAGACCTTCTTCTTGCCGCCCTTCAGCTTAATCTTTTCCCAGTTGTTTTTGACCTCTTCTGCCGAATCAGCTTTCACGTCACCGTAAATATGGGGGTGCCGGTTAATCAGCTTGGTATTGATCGATTCCAGCACATCGGTAATGTCAAATGCCCCCTTCTCACTGCCGATTTTGGCATAAAAAACAATATGCAACATCAAATCACCCAGCTCTCCCTTGATCTCATCCAGTGATTCATCCAGAATGGCATCAGCCAGTTCATAGGTTTCTTCAATGGTCAGGTGCCGTAGACTCTCCAGGGTCTGTTTTTTATCCCAGGGACACTGGGCCCTGAGATCATCCATAATATCAAGCAATTGCTTGAATGCCTGCAATCTTTTATCCATACCAGAAATTTTTTCAAAGGTAGGAAGAATCAGTCGAAAACCGGAAGTCCCTCC
Organism: Bacteroidales bacterium; assembly: GCA_007129945.1. GTDB lineage: Bacteria > Bacteroidota > Bacteroidia > Bacteroidales > UBA7960 > PUPG01. The sequence goes on along the minus strand of SKUN01000003.1, from coordinate 3,355 downwards.
CTGACATTAATGATCACATCCTGAGAAGACCTCCCTGATGCGTACCCAAAAAAACAAATGCTACGTAGGATTGCATCTTCCGGGCAGCTGTCTGATGCGTACGCTTTGATACAGTAGGTGAACGCTGGCGAACACTTTTTTGTGAAAAATTTTTTTTAACCGGTCGCATATGCCTGTTTTTTAACCCCTTAGGGTTTATGGCACAGTATTCGATAACCTCAGAGTAGTTACACATTTAAAAATTCTTCCGCAATGGATAAAGCAATTAAGAAAAAGAAGTGGACAACAAAAAAAGTACTTAGCATTGCCGGTGCAGCTGCACTTGCCGCTTTTATACTCTACCTGTTGTTCTTCCGCGATACCAGCAGCAGACTGTATGTAGACCAGGATAAAATGACCATCGCCACTGTAGAGCAAGGCCACTTCCAGGAGTTCATTCCGGTAGACGGTGTGGTACAGCCTATTGTGACCATTCATATCGATGCTGCCTTCGGAGGGCGCGTTGAAGAGTTGTATGTGCGTGACGGGGCCATCCTGGAAGAAGGAGACAAAATCCTTCGCCTTTCCAATATGCAACTCGAAATGAGTTATATGCAGCAGGAAAGTCAGGCACTGGAGGTACTGGACAGGTATCAGAATACGCGGCTAAGCCTGGAAAGGAATATGTTCCAGCTACAGCGGGAACTGGCACAGCTTGAATACCGCCTTGACATTGCAGAAAAAGATCATGTAAGGAAGAAAAGTTTTTATGAAAAGGATGTAATTTCAGAAGAAGAATACGAAAATGCTGAACGCGATTACCATTTTGCCAGGCAGAATTATAACCTGGGCCTGAAAACCCTGCAGCACGATTCACTTTACATGGCCACACAAATGGACCAGATCAATGAATCCATTGACCGCGTACAGGACAACATCAGGATGCTGCACGCCAACCTGGATAACCTGATCATTCGCGCTCCCATCAGCGGAAGACTCTCGGCTTTCAATGCAGAACGCGGGGAGACCAAAACAACCGGTGAAAACCTCGGGCAGATGGATGTGCTTGACGGATATAAGTTGCGCGCCAGAATTGATGAACGCTATATCAACCGAACCTTTGTCGGACAAATTGCTACCCTCAACTACGGGGGAGAATCATACGACTTGGAAATCAGCAAGATTTACAGTAATATTACCGGAGGGGCTTTTGAGGTGGACCTTGAATTCAACGGAAGCGAACCGGAAGGGATACGAAGGGGACAAACCATTCAGCTGAGACTTCAGTTCAGTGGTGTGGCCGAAGCACTGATTATTCCCAGAGGAGGATTCTACCAGACAACCGGAGGGAACTGGATCTATGTGGTTGATCCTGCAGGATCACAAGCCACCAAACGACAGATCCGTATCGGCAGGCAAAACATCCACCACTACGAGGTCCTGGAAGGGCTGGAACCCGGAGAACGGGTGGTCGTTTCTTCCTACGACAGCTACGGTGACAGAGACAGACTTATTTTCAGATAAACTTGTAACCAATAAAACTATTATTTCGTCATAGTTCCAAACCATTTAAACCATCGAATCATGATTAAAGCAGTCGATTTAACAAAAGTGTTTCGCACCGAAGAGGTGGAAACGACAGCTCTGAATAGCGTGTCTTTCGGAATCAAAGAAGGAGAATTCGTAGCCATCATGGGGCCATCAGGTTGCGGGAAATCAACCCTTCTGAATATCCTGGGCCTGCTTGACAACCCGAGCGGCGGCGAGTATTTCTTCCTCGACCAGGAAGTATCCGGGCATTCCGAGAAGCAACGTGCCAACCTGCGCAAACGCAACATTGGCTTTGTATTCCAGAATTTTAACCTGATTGACGAACTCAGCGTGTTTGAGAACGTAGAACTGCCCCTGATATATTTAGGATACAGTGCTTCCGAACGAAAAAAACGGGTGGAAGAAGTGCTGGAGCAAATGCAGATCATGCACCGCAGGAACCACTTCCCTCTGCAACTATCCGGTGGTCAGCAACAGCGTGTGGCCGTATGCCGTGCAGTGGTCGCCAAACCGCACATCATCCTTGCCGATGAGCCGACCGGTAACCTCGACTCAGCTCACGGCGATGAAGTGATGCAATTGTTGGAGAGCCTCAACAAAAACGGCACCACCATCATCATGGTGACCCACTCCCAGCGTGATGCTTCATTTGCCCAGCGCATCATCCGCCTCTTTGACGGTCAGATCGTGACCGAAGACAAGAGTACGGAGTTTGTGCTCACAACAGCCACAGCGGAACAATAGTAGGTTGGTTGTTGGTTAGTTGTTGGTTCTCACGGGATGAGTGATGGGGAAGCTGCCAATGGCCCGGTAAACGGAGCAACGCAGTTGTTAGTTGTTAGTTAGTTGTTGGTTCTCATGGGATGAGTGATGGGAAAGCTGCCAATGGCCTGGTAAATAGCCAATGAAGTTGTTGGTTGTTAGTTCACACGGGCCATGGAAACCAACAACTATCAGGCGCGAAGCGCCGGAACCAACAACTGGAGGGGCGACAGCCCCGACTAACCGGAGTGGCGAAGCCACGACTAACCGGAGGCGCGAAGCGCCGACCAACCAACAACCGCTCAAACCCGGCCTGCGACTATGGGCAACCCCCACAATCCACGGCCAATGAAAACTAACAACTAAAGGGGCGCAGCCCCCGACAAACCGGAGGCGCGAAGCGCCGACTAACCATGATAAAAAGCTACCTCATAACCGCATTGCGCCACATGAAACGCGCTTACCTGTACTCGGCCATCAGCATTTTCTGCCTGGCGGTCGGGATCACGGGAGCCATCCTGGTTACCATGTACCTGAATCATGAGCTTTCCTATGATGCCCATCACAAAGACCATGATCGCATATACCGGATGGAGGGGATGTATCACATGTCAGGTGCAGATTACCATTTGGCCATCACGCCCTTCCCCCTGGCGATGGCCATGCAGGAAGAGTTCGGCCAGGTGGAGACCTACGCCAGGTTCTTCCTTCAGGATGATGTAATGGTTCGTACAGAGAGCGGGGATTTCCTGGAACAGGGCATCGTTTATGCCGACTCCACTGTGTTTGATGTTTTTACGCATCATTTCGTTTACGGGCAGGCAAAAGGGTCGCTTGCAGAACCCAATACGGTTGTCCTTAATCGTTCCCTGAGTGAGAAATATTTTGGCCGGACCGACCCGGTGGGCGAAAACCTGGAGGTTGCAGGGAATAACTACATGGTCACAGGGGTCACAGAGGACCTGCCCGAAAACACCCACTTCCGCTACAGCGCCATGCTTTCCATGCCGTCGGCAGATTCGGAACTGGTCTACTCCATGGATCCTGAACTTTTCTGGAACAT
>SKUN01000059.1 GCA_007129945.1 Bacteroidales bacterium | reverse complement strand
TTCAACCTGCTGCAGGCTGCCCTGAATATCGAAGACAACCTGGAAGACCTGCGCTACAACAATATTGTGATCGCCACCGATGCCGATGTGGACGGAATGCATATCCGTCTGCTGCTGCTGACCTTTTTCCTGCAGTTTTTCCAGGATGTTGTAAGGAATGGTCACCTGTATATCCTGCAAACTCCCTTATTCCGGGTGCGTAACAAGAAAAAGACCATCTACTGCTATTCTGACCAGGAAAAACACAATGCGATCAAATCACTGGGAGCTTCACCTGAGATCACGCGATTCAAGGGCCTGGGTGAAATATCCCCGGACGAATTCAGCCACTTCATCGGAAAGAATATCCGGCTTGATCCGGTGATCCTTCGCAAAGACATGAGCCTGAACGACACACTGCGGTTTTACATGGGGAAAAACACCCCGGAAAGGCAGCAGTTCATCATTGAAAACCTGCGCATGGAGCTGGATATGATATAAACATTGCCAATGATATAAGCATTGCTAAGCATTGCCGGGGGCACCCAGAGGCTTATTCACGATTCCAGATCACGATTCCAGCGAGAAATCATCCCAGTCAGCCCAGGATTTAAAAGCCTTGCGGAAATCATCCAGCTGACACCGCGTCATTACCACGGTTTCGGTGGTCTCCTGAAACGGCATGATATTGGACAGGTTATCCCCCTGGGGGCTGATCACGGCAGAATCCCCTGAATAGAGGATATCATTTCCATCTTTGCCCACACGGTTCACTCCCACCACATATGCCTGATTCTCGATGGCCCGGCCCATCAACAGGATCCGCCAGGCATGGCTCCTTGCTTCGGGCCAGTTGGCCACATTCAGGAGGCAGTCATACTTAAAGCCTGTTTTCTCACTGTAACTGTTTCTGCACCAAACCGGAAAACGAAGGTCATAACAGACCGACAGCATGATTTTCCACCCTTTCAGCTCAACTATAAGTTGTTCCCTTCCCGGCTCAAAAGCTTTGTCCTCTCCGGCAAAGGTAAAGAGGTGGTTCTTATTGTAAGTTGCGTAGTTTCCGTCGGGAGGCATCCATACCAGGCGGTTATAATATTTTTCGTTTTCACGCACAACCAGGCTTCCGGTAACCACACTTCCTTTCTCCCCGGCCATTTGCTCCATCCACTGCATACTTTTGCCTTCCATTGGCTCCCCTACCGGCCGGGGTTCGCTGGTGAAACCCGTGGTAAACATTTCAGGCAGTACAATCAGGTCAGGCTGACCGTCAATATCACGGATTTTCCGGGTAAACATCTCCAGGTTTTTTTCAATGTCTTCCCAATGCAGCTCAGATTGGATTAAACTGATTTTCAAATGTTGCATAGTATCTCTGCAGCTTTTTCAAGGGTTTTGTCTGACTTGGCGAAACAGAAGCGCAATGTTTGATTATTATATGGTTTGTGGTAGAAAGACGAAGTGGGAACTGCGGCCAGTTTGTGCTCAGTTACAAGGTGACGGGCAAATTCTGCCTCCGTCTGGTCACTGATCTTGCTGTAATCCAATAGCTGAAAATAGGTGCCGGCAGCCGGGGAGAAGCTGAAACGACTGGATTTAATCGCTTCCAGGAAGTAGTCACGCTTTTGCTCATAAAACCGGCTGATTCCCTCATAGTTCTCAGGATCCTGCAAAAAATCAGCCAGGGCATGCTGTACCGGGGTGTTGGAACAAAATACCATAAACTGATGTGTCTTACGGAGTTCTTTCATCAGGTTGGCCGGAGCCAGGCAATAGCCGGTTTTCCAGCCTGTGGCGTGAAAGGTCTTTCCGAACGAACAGGTTATCAGGCTTCTTTCTGCAAGTCCCGGATAACGGCAGACGCTTTCGTGGGTCTTGCCGCCAAATATAATGTGCTCATACACCTCGTCGCTCAGCACCAGAATTCCCGTATTCTTCACAATTTTTTCAAGCTCGGCCATGTCACTTGCCCCGAGTACACTCCCGGTCGGGTTATGGGGGGTGTTGATAATGATCATCTTGGTACGACTGGTAACGTAGCGCCTGACCTCCTCCCAGTCAACAGAAAATGTGGGCGCCTTCAGCTTACAGGTAATGGGCATCCCTCCATTGATCTTCACCGCAGGCACATAACTGTCATATGCAGGTTCAAAAATAATTACCTCGTCCTCTTCGCGCACAAAGGCCGTAATGGCAGCAAAAATGGCCTGGGTTGCGCCAGGTGTAACCGTAATCTCCGAATCAGGATTATACTCCGCCCCATAAAGCCTGTTCGTTTTTTCCGCAATGGCTTCGCGCAGGGAAGGCACCCCGGCCATCGGGGCATACTGATTCCTGTCCTCCCGCATGTGCTTCACCACCAGGTCAATCAGTTTCCGGGAAACCTCAAAATCAGGAAAGCCCTGCGAAAGGTTAATCGCATCATGCTCACGGGCCAGTTGTGACATGACGGCAAAAATGGAGGTCCCGGTGTTGGGAAGCTTACTGGAAATAGCGTCTGGATAGGGATTCATTGATCTGTTTTTAGCTGATTTTTGTCTATGGCAAATAATAATAACGTATTAATAACGCAGAATTTAACAGTTCATTTTAACGAATAAAAATGTGTAATTTTGCAATATTGAAGACGGTGCAAAAATAGTGATTTTTTGCCTGCCGGTGTGTCCATTCCGGATACTTATTGTAGAACTTAATGTTTTTTACTTATGAAAACAATCAACGATTATAACTTTTCGGGTAAACGTGCCCTGATCAGGGTGGATTTCAATGTGCCACTCAACAAAGAATTGCAGATCACTGATGACTCCCGTATGCGTGCAGCCATCCCCACCATAGAAAAGATCCTGGATGATGGCGGTTCCGTCATCCTGATGTCGCACCTGGGGCGGCCCAAGGAAGGGCCCGAGGACAAATTCAGCCTTCGCCATCTCAGGGAGCACCTGGGCAAATTATTAAAAAAGGAGGTACAATTTGCCGATGACTGCATTGGTCAGTCTGCCAGGGAGGCAGCTGAATCGTTAAAACCAGGGGAAGTTTTGCTGCTGGAAAATCTGCGTTTCTATAAAGAAGAGACCGGGGGCGACGAGGAGTTTGCAAAGAAGCTTGCCGGCCTGGCCGACGTATATGTAAATGACGCATTTGGTACCGCACACAGGGCGCATGCCTCAACCACCATCGTGGCGAAATTTTTTCCCGGCAATAAACTGTTCGGCGACATCATGACCAATGAACTCAAAAGCATTGACAAAGTCCTGAACGACACCCGCAAGCCTTATGTGGCAATCATCGGCGGGGCAAAGGTCAGCACCAAAATTGACATTATCCGCAACCTGCTCGACAAGGCGGATGAACTGATCATTGCGGGGGGCATGATGTTCACCTTTATTAAAGCCCGGGGTGGTAAAACAGGCAACAGCCTTTGTGAAGACGACTACCTGGAAACGGCCAGGGAAATCATGGCTGAAGCAAAAGAAAAGGGTGTGAAACTTCACCTTCCTTCCGATACCATTATTGCTGATGCGTTCTCCAACGATGCCAACACCAGGCTGGCCAAGTCGGACAACATTCCTGATGAGTGGATGGGCGTGGATATCGGCAAAGAAAGTATAGAGAAATTTTCCGCCACCATTGCCAAAGCGAAAACCATCCTCTGGAATGGACCAATGGGCGTGTTTGAAATGTCGAATTTTGCAGCCGGAACAAAAGCCATTGCGGAAGCCATTGTAAACGCAACCGAGAAAGGGGCATTCTCACTGGTTGGCGGTGGCGATTCCGTCGCAGCTGTGAGTCAGCTGGGGCTGGCCGAAAAAGTGAGCTACGTCAGCACCGGTGGCGGGGCATTGCTGGAGTACATGGAAGGTAAAATACTACCTGGCATTCAGGCGATCAATGAATAAAAGATCCAAACCTGAGGATTTAAGGCCGGTAGGGTTTGAGCAACTGTACACGCTCATGTTCCCAGCCTTCTGATGTTCGCACCTGGAGCACATACAATCCGTCTGTAAAGCCATTCAGCTGTATCTGGTAAAGGCCGTTGTTGATATTTGCGGCTCTGTGGACTACCTGCCCCATCAGGTTCACCATACGAACCTCTTCAATTTTCCGGTCTGCCACCACATTGATATGTGTGGTGGCGGGGTTGGGAAATACTTTCAGTGCCACCGCACCCTGAGGGTCATCTTCAAACACAGCTGTAAGGGTTACGTCCCTTGCAGGCATCACGTAATCGAAAACGGGTTCGGAAGACACCTGTCCTGAATTTTCATCGTTCCAGGCTGAGAAAATGTATCCGCTGTACGGAACAGCATCCAGGGGTACCACGGTTCCCTCGGCAAACTCCCCCATGGTTGAAACTTTGCCACTTTCTTCCGGTTGCATTTCCAGAGAGAGGATGTATTTTGGGGTACCGGAAAACACATCACGTATGGTGATGGAAGACACCCCGTCCCTATAAACTGCCTGTACCCCTGCCTGGTAGCGTCCGTGGGGCAACCCGGAAAAACGATAGTAGGTGTTTTCAACCCCCTCTTCATAGGGATTATCAAAATTATCCAGGTAGATGTTATAACTCACGGGCTCATCCAGCAGGGTGTCTTTAAGGCTATAATCCTCTGAAGAAGCTGACCGCCGGGTCATATCATGCAATTCCGCATTTTCCTGCAGGTCGGCCACCGGAACTGCCTTCTGTCTGCTTTCCAGTTTCTGTTCCCGCTCCAGCCAGGGGCCAAAATCATAACCAAAAGCACGTATATAGAAATTTCGCTTAAAATCACTGTCAGCCATGTCTTGCAGGTCGAACCGGTCAAAGTCCGATGTAAAAAAGTTTGTTCCACGTTCAAAATCCACCTCATCGGTTTGCAGCAACACATCGCCTCTTCCGCCCACTCCAACAAAAAAACCGTACGGCGCATGAACAACCTCCGGCAATTCATAGAAAGTCCAGGTTCCCGGGTTATTGTTGATCCCTTCGGCTGCATAGAGCACATTGTTGCGGTCAGGCCGCCCTTCCGGGGTCAGGGCCAGTATGCGAAGGTTCACCTCGTTGTTGCTGTCATTGCTTGTAACCCACCGGACTCTCTCAATCCAGGCATGGCGTCGGTAAGCACCCCCCAGCAGGCTGTTCTGCACATCACGGAACCCCAGCCCGCCGGTTGGCGTTCCGGAATCATGGCGGTAATTCCCGACAAAAGAAGGCGTATCCCAGCTCAGATCTATGTAGTCATCCGTTTCATCTGCCCGGATCTCCTCTACTGCCAGAAATCCCCTGTCAAGATAAATGTCATCCAGCACGGTGGCATCCCTTCCAAGTTCCACCTTCTCTGTATAAACTGCATATCCGGGATAAATAACCAGGAGGTCGTAAGTAAACCCGCCGGGAATATCTTCCAGGGAAAAATGACCGTTTTCTGTGCTTGTGGTGTAATGCTCCGAATCCCTTGAGAAACGAAGTATCGCTCCGTCTATGCCGGCCACCATATCATCGCGGGGAGCCACAAAACCGGTGAGGGCGATATCCACGAGGGTTTCCATATAAAAATCCTGCCGGACAGTTTCCCCTGACTGGATCTGCACTGTTTCTTCAATGGGATAATACCCCTGCCGGAACACACTGACTGTTTGTTCTCCCGTGGGGAGATAAGGGAATGCATAAGAGCCATCTTCTCTTGAAAACATAAGTGCCCCGTGGTCTTTGACTTCCACCGCAGCATCATACATCGGATCGGCGTTTTCATTAAAAACCTGCCCCTCAACGGCCAGCACATCATAAGTGCGATACAGGCTAACCACTTGCTTGGTTTCCCTGAGGGTGCGCGCATTGTCACCATCCTCCGGATGACCGGTGGCCACTCCCTGAAACTTAACATCCGGATTGGAAAAATAGGGTGTGCGGTTGTGCCTGGTCCCGTCCTCAAAATGTTCGCCGCTTTCATAGGTCATGACCGAGGCATAGTTTCCCCCATCGTTTCCTGTCCATCGCCATCCGGCGGAATAGTTAAAAAGACCCGGTCCCGGGCTTTCGATCTGTTCTTTGTGATGCTGGGCACCCATATTGTGTCCGATCTCATGGATGTGCGTATAGGTCCATGAGGCCTGCTGAACCCGGGTCAGTGAAAATCCGTAATTTGGACGACCGTCCCGATTCATCAGCTGCCAGCCCAAACCACCAACCCCTTCCACAAAAGCAAACATGGCCACCAGGTCAGCCCTGAACTCATCCCGCCAGTCATGCACTTCATTCATATAACCGGAAATAACCACTCCCTCAAAAGTTGGATCGAAGGGATTGAATTCCGGACTGGCAGTCAACCGCCTCAGGTCAGCTCGCGGTTCTGTGCTTTCTTCATAATCTACCAGTCGGGAATTTGCCAGCCTGTATGTAATTCCGAGTTCACTATTGTCTGAGATGAGTTGTGCATACTCCATGGCAATGGCCACGGTGTTTTTAATCCCGCCTTCATTGCTTGCAGCCCAGTCTCTGGCTGCCGGCGTGTAAACAAGGAGAACATCCACATCAGCAGGGTCTTGCGGCCCGAGTTCTTTTTGCGTCATCTGTTCCCGGATCCGCTGCTGTTCAAGTTTTTCGCCCGGAGTCAGAGGAAGCGGGTACTCCACCGGGCAATCTTTGGGCACATCGAGCTTATCGGAATCCAACTCCACCAAATAGTGTTCACCGGTGTCAGGATCACTCAGTATCCGGTAAAGTTTACCCTCATCCCCGCACATGATAGTCGCCAGGCTTCTTCCGTCTGTGGTTGACATCACAAGGTAGCCGGACCCGGGTGGAGACAGCCTTGCGCGAATGGTAAAAGTAGCGTTCACATTGGTCGTTGCACGCTCTATGGTCGCCTCCGCTTCCTTGCCAGGAAAGAGGTTCAGAATCAGGCGGGCCCCTTTTTCGAGGGTTCTGGAACCGGTAACGGCATCTCCCGGAACAATTGAAACAAAACGGACAACTGCATCCGCATCATCAAAAAACCAGAGGTCCTCACGGGCTTCACCAATTGATTTTTCAAGTCCGTGTGCATCAACCAGATGATATTCCTGTGAGGTGGCGTGACCAGAAAAAACAACAAGAAAAACCAACGTACAGAAGGAAAGGCGGG
>SKUN01000118.1 GCA_007129945.1 Bacteroidales bacterium | reverse complement strand
GTGTAAACTACCTCCGGCACTTCATCACGATGTATGTTAAAACGGTTGATCTTTTCATAACGAAGTGTGTGGGGGTCTATGGAGGTAAAGAAGAAGGTCTGGTTATCGGCAGCCCAGACCACATCGCCCCCGGCATGGCTGATACCGGTTTCAGAAACCTCACCGGTGCCAAGATCCTTCACCAAAATGGTGTACTGCCTGCGACCGACGGTATCTGCGGTGAAGGCCATCCAGCGGTTATCCAGGCTTATATCATAAGTTCCGACCCTGTAAAAAGAATGAGGCTCCGCCAGCTCATTCACATCCAGCATGACCTCTTCAGGTGCGTCCATTGATTCCTTCCGGCGGCAATAGATCGGGTATTCACCCCCTTCTTCGTAACGCGTATAATAAAAGTACCCGTTGTCAAAAAACGGGGCAGACTGATCATCCTCTTTGATGCGGCCGCGCATTTCACGAAACAACTGCTCCTGAAGCGGCCGGGTGTGTTCCAGCTTGGCCTCCAGGTATTTATTTTCCGCCTCAAGGTATCTGATCACATCAGGGTCTTCCCGGTCATTCATCCAGTAATAGGGATCAATCCTTGTGTGGCCGTGATGGGTAAGCGCCGTATCACGTTTTTCTGCCACAGGAGGTTCCATTTCGGTGCGTTCTCCGGGCTGCCCGCAGCCAAAAACCATGGTTAACAATAACATGTAAGTCAGTTTAATCTTCATGGGATGATGGGTTTGGTGCCAGTGTGACCGGAAAAAGACGGAGCGGGAATGCACCGGGGAAAACATCCGGGCAGGCTGATCCGGCTGCCGGCATCTATGGTCACAGATGACATTGTTGATTGCATCCAAATTTACAAAAAAACCGGCAGTCTAAACAATAAGCCTTGACCGGTCAGTAAAAAATCATTATTTTTAAAGGGTTAAACGAATTTTTCATCGCCCTGCTAATAAATTGTGGTGGCCTGTTATGTCAGTTAAAAGCATTAAAATCATGGTATACGGCCGTGTACAGGGGGTCAACTACCGTTACTCGGCACAAAACAAAGCGCTGTCACTCGGCATCAGCGGGTTTGCAAAAAACATGCCCGATGGCAGTGTGTATTTGGAAGTTGAAGGAAATGAGGATGCATTGGATGCTTTCATTGAATGGTGCAGCCATGGACCCCTGATGGCCAGTGTAAGTAAAATCACCACGGAGCAGACCAGTCCTTTCGGGCACCAGGGTTTCCGGATCCGGTAAAAAATCACCGGCAAAATGGCTCTGGGAAAACAGTATCATAAAAATGGTACCGCGAAAAAAACACCGGCCGGTGAAAGGTAAAGGTTCTGGCAATACATCAAAGGTTCCGGCAATACATCAAAGGATTATTCCTGTTTATTGTTTCCTCCTGAGAAGCAATACATTTTCCACATGGTGGGTATGGGGGAACATGTCGACCGCCTGGCTTTTTTCGACCCGGTAATGACTGCTTAGTAATTCTGTGTCACGGGCCTGGGTGGCGGGGTTGCAGCTTACATAAACGATGCGGTCTGCTCCGCTTAGAATGATCTTATCGATTACTTTGGGGTGCATACCGGCCCTCGGGGGGTCTGTCACGATCACATCAGGATACCCATGCAGTTTCATCATTTCCTCATCGAACACCGCAGCCATATCACCCGCCAGAAATGTGGTGTTTCCGATCTGATTGAGACCGGCATTGCTACGGGCATGTTCCACAGCCTCGTCCACATATTCTACCCCCACAACTTTAGTTGCTCCGGAAGCCAGAAAACAGGCGATGGTGCCGGTTCCGGTGTACAGATCATACAACACTTCCCGTCCGGTAAGCCCGGCAAAGTCCTTCACTATACCATAAAGACGACGGGCCTGCATGGAGTTGGTCTGAAAGAAAGATTTCGGACCCACCATGAAGCGCAGATCTTCCATCCGTTCTTCCAGGGCTTCCCGGCCGGCATAGATCACCGGTTGCAGGTCCGAAATACTGCTGTTCTGTTTGGCGTTAACCATATAAGCGAGTGACCGCAGACCGGGGAAACGGCGATGAATAAAAGACATCACTTCCTCAATCTGTCCGGGATCATCCCTTCCGAAAACCATCACCACCATCACCTCTCCTTTATGTGAATTCCTGATAATCAGGTTTCGTAAAAATCCCTGGTTGGTCCTGAGGTCGAAAAAAGACAACCCCTTTTCCGCGGCGAACTGTTTCACGGCCAGACGTATCTCATTAGAAGGGTCGGGCTGCAGCCAGCATTTGTCAATGTCGAGCACCTTGTCAAAAAAACCGGGTATATGAAACCCCAGGGCTTCCATGTCACGGATTTCCCGTCCGGAATCAATGTCCTCCCTTGACAGCCACCGGCGGTCACTGAACGTATACTCCATTTTGTTGCGGTAAAAGGTGGTCCGCTCAGAGGCGGCCACAGGCAATACTTCCACATCGGAAAGATCAACCTTCCCTATCCGCTCCAGGCTGTCCGTAACCTGCGACTGCTTGAAAGCAAGTTGTTTTTCATACGGCAGATGCTGCCATTTGCACCCCCCGCAAACTCCGAAATGGGAACAAAAAGGTTCAGTGCGGTCCGGTGAATAAGCATGCACAAACGCGATGCTTCCTTCCATGTAGTTGCGCCTTGACCGCTTCACCTGTACATCCACCACATCGCCGGGCGCGGCAAAAGGCACAAACAACACCTTGTCACTGACCCTTGCCAGGGCCTTTCCTTCAGCAGCCACCCCGGTGATCTCTACTTTTTCAAGCAACGGGAGGTCCTTCTTTTTCTTTCTGCCCACAGGCTTTATTTTTTCGGTTTGTGATAACTTTTTTTGCAAAAGTAATGCTTTGCCCGGTATTTCTCATTGTAAACCAAAACCGTCAAATTCATTACCTTTGCAGATTATTTACAAATGCGATCAAAATGGACCACAAAATAAGTGAGCAGGAACAAATCCGCCGGGAGGCACTCCGGCAACTCAGGGAACTGGGGATTGATCCCTACCCCTCTGAAACCTATACCATAAATACCACTTCAAAAAATATCAGGGAGCATTTTCCGCAGGATAACAGCCTTTACCAGGATGTACAGATTGCCGGACGGGTGATGGGCCGGCGCATTATGGGAAGCGCATCTTTTGCAGAGCTCCAGGATGACAGCGGACGCATACAGCTGTATTTCAACCGTGATGAGATTTGCCCGGGCGAGGACAAAACCATGTACAATACGGTTTTTAAACGCCTGATCGACATTGGCGACATCATTGGCGTAAAAGGCTTTGTGTTTACGACACGGATGGGGGAAACAACCATTCACGTGAAAGAATTCAGGATTCTGTGCAAGTCGCTGCGTCCCTTACCTGTTGTCAAGGAGAAAGACGGTCAGGTTTATGATGCTTTCACCGATGCGGAACAGCGATACCGCCAGCGCTATCTTGACCTTATCGTAAACCCGGAAGTGAAAGATGTTTTCCGTAAACGGGCACAACTGATCCGGAGCATGCGCGACTTTTTACTGGAAAAAAGCTACCTGGAGGTGGAAACTCCTGTGCTGCAGCCCATATATGGAGGAGCAGCGGCACGCCCCTTCAAGACCCATCACAATAAGCTGGATACCACACTATACCTTCGCATTGCCAATGAGTTATACCTGAAACGACTGATCGTGGGCGGGTATGATGGGGTTTTTGAGTTTGCAAAAGATTTCCGCAATGAAGGGATGAGCCGTTTCCACAACCCCGAATTCACCCAGATGGAGTTGTATGTGGCCTACAAAGATTATGAATGGATGATGGGCCTTGTGGAGGAAATGGTGGAAAAAATTGTGATGGATCTGCACGGCACCACCAGCATAAAGGTGGGGGAAACCCAGATTGATTTCAAACGGCCATGGAAACGGTTCAGCATGTATGAAGCCATAGAACACTTCACGGGTACAGACATCTCTGAAATGAACGAAACCGACATGCGTGAATTTGCCGAAAGTATCGGCATTGAAACGGATGACAGCATGGGCAGGGGAAAACTGATCGACGAGATTTTTGGCGAAAAGTGTGAAGCAAACCTGATACAACCCACCTTCATTACAGACTATCCGGTGGAAATGTCGCCGCTGGCAAAAAAACACCGGAGCAAACCCGGCCTGGTGGAACGTTTTGAGGCCATCTGCAACGGTAAAGAGATCTGCAATGCATTCAGTGAGCTCAATGACCCCATTGATCAGCGAAAACGTTTTGAAGAACAGCTGGAACTCGGACGCCGGGGGGATCCCGAAGCCATGATGCTGGATGAAGATTTTCTGAAAGCCATTGAGACCGGCATGCCCCCGACGGCGGGGCTGGGAATCGGGATTGACCGTTTTGCCATGATACTGACCAATCAGCCAAGCATTCAGGATGTATTGTTTTTCCCCCAGATGCGTCCGGAAAAAACCAGCCCGGCAACGGAAAGCAAAGACGCTTTTTTGGCCGCAGGTATTCCGGAAGAATGGGCTGAGCTTCTGCCGCAGGCGGGCTACACAGACCTGAAAACCCTGAAGGAAGCCAATCCCAATAAAGTGTTCAACCAGTTGTGCGGATTGCGCAAAAAATTGAAACTGAACATCCCTGCGCCCAAAGCAGAGGAGGTCAGTGACTGGATCAACGGCTGAGTCAGGGTATATTCCACAGTTTTTGTACATTTATGGTCATACACATGTTTCCACCATTGACCAAAAACTACACGCATGCCTATTTTGGGTTCAATCATCAAAAGAGCCATTGAACTGAGAAGTAAGATGCCCCTGAGCTTCCAGCCCAAGGATCCGGTCAGGGCGCAAAAAAGGGAGCTGAAAAAACTTTTACGGAAAGCCGCCGGCACAGCCTTTGGAGAGCATTATGACTTCGCAGACATCCTGAGGGAGAAAGATCCCGTCAAAGCATTCCAGCAGAAGATCCCCCTGCATGATTACAACGGGATCTTTAAAGACTGGTGGTACCGCACGCTTAACGGCGAACCCTTTGTCTGCTGGCCCGGAAAAGTTAAGTATTTCGCACTGAGTTCAGGCACCTCTGAATCCTCCAGCAAACATATTCCTGTTACCGGCTCTATGCTCCGGGCCATCAAAAAAACGAGTGTCAGGCAGATTTTTTCCCTGGCCAGGTACGGTTTCCCGCAAAGCTTTTATGAGAAAGGCATACTGATGCTTGGTGGCAGCACCCACCTGAATTATAACGGAACCTATTTTGAAGGCGACCTTTCAGGCATCACCACCAAGAATATTCCCTTCTGGTTCCAGCATTTCTATAAACCTGGCAGACGAATCTCCAAGGAACGCGACTGGCCGACCAAACTGGATGAGATCGTGGCAAAGGCAAAAGACTGGGACATCGGCGTTATTGTTGGTGTTCCCGCCTGGTGGCAAATACTGCTGGAAAAAATCATTGACCATTACCAGTTAAAGCATATTCACGAAATCTGGCCCAATCTTTCCATTTTTGTACATGGCGGGGTTTCCTTCGGCCCCTATGTGAAAGGTTTTGAGCAATTGCTGGGCAAACCACTGACTTACATAGAAACCTACCTGGCCTCCGAAGGCTTCATCGCATTCCAGGGTCGTCCGGGCACCAACAGCATGCAGTTGTCATTGGATAACGGGCTCTTTTTTGAGTTCATTCCGTTTACGGAGGAAAACTTTGACGCACAGGGAGAGCTTAAAGACAACCCGCGCACGCTGACGCTTTCCCAGGTAGAGGAGAATCAGAACTATGCTCTCGTACTCAGCACATGCGCCGGCGCATGGCGTTACATGATCGGTGATATCATTAAATTCACCAGCGTGGAAAACAGCGAGATTGTCATAACCGGCCGCACCAAACATTTTTTGAACCTCTGTGGCGAACATATGTCGGTGGAAAACATGAACCAGGCCGTCAAAAAGGCTGAGGATCAGCTTAACATTGCAATCCGGGAATTTACTGTAGCCGGTGTTAAACACGGCAGCATGTTTGCCCACAAGTGGTTCATTGGCACCAACAATGAGGTTGACCCCCAGTTATTGCGCGAACAGATCGACAACAACCTGAAAATCCTCAACGATGATTACCGGGTGGAACGGGTCGCAGCCATTAAAGACGTCATTGTCAATGTGATGCCTTCAGAAGTATTTTACAGCTGGATGAGAATAAAAGGGAAAGAAGGCGCACAGAATAAGTTTCCCAGGGTCATCAGGAACAATACCCTTGAAGACTGGGAAAACTACCTTGAATCTCTTGAGCCGGGAACCATCCGCACAACCCACAATCAGCAAAAATTCACATCAACCTTACAAAACCAGTAGAAGTCATGAGCGTACGTGTAAGATTTGCACCAAGTCCGACCGGCCCCCTGCATATGGGAGGTGTCCGGACAGCCCTTTATAACTACCTATTTGCCAGAAAGCACCAGGGGAAATTCCTGCTGCGTATTGAAGATACGGACCAGAACCGTTTTGTCCCCGGTGCAGAAGATTATATCATGGAATCATTGAAATGGTGCGGAATTCACTGGGACGAAGGGCCCGATAACCCGGGGGCTTACGGCCCGTACCGCCAGTCAGACCGGAAAGTCCTTTACAAGGATTATATTTTACACCTGGTTAACAGCGGACACGCTTATTATGCATTCGACACCCCGGAAGAACTGGAAGCCATGCGGGAAAAGCTGAGTTCCGACAAATCGGGCAACCCGCAGTATGACAGCAAAACGCGCCTTGAGATGAAGAACTCTCTGACGCTTTCTGAAAAAGAGGTGGAGGAAAAACTGGCCTCGGGAGAACCTTACGTGGTCCGGGTGAAAATTCCCGAATCGGAAGAGGTTGTAATCAATGACCTGATCCGCGGCAAGGTCAGTGTGGAGAGCGGGCTGCTGGATGACAAGGTACTGTTTAAAAGCGACGGGATGCCTACCTACCACCTTGCAAACGTCGTTGACGATCACCTGATGCATGTAACACATGTGATCAGGGGCGAGGAATGGCTTCCCTCGGCTCCCCTGCATGTACTGCTGTATCGCTTTCTAGGCTGGGAAGACAGCATGCCCCTGTTCGCCCACCTGCCTTTGTTACTGAAACCCGACGGACACGGCAAACTAAGCAAGAGGGACGGTGACAGACTGGGGTTCCCGGTGTTTCCGCTTGAATGGAAGGATCCTGAAACAGGTGACACAGCCAAAGGATACAGGG
>SKUN01000143.1 GCA_007129945.1 Bacteroidales bacterium | reverse complement strand
TGGAAAGTTGTTAGTTGTTGGTTTTCATGGGCCATGTGATGGGGAAGCTGCCCATGGTCAGGGAAACGGGCTGGAAAGTTGTTAGTTGTTGGTTTTCATGGGCCATGTGATGGGGAAGCTGCCCATGGTCAGGGAAACGGGCTGGAAAGTTGTTGGTTGTTGGTTTTCATGGGCCATGTGATGGAGAAGCTGCCCATGGTCAGGGAAACGGGCTGGAAAGTTGTTGGTTGGTTTGATCCCGAAGGGGTCACACGTTAATAAAAGAGAGACTGGATGGAGCCGAAAAAAGATGATATTTTGCGGGTCAGGGAGATTATACGCCCTTACGTGCACCGGACGCCGGTATTAACGAGCCAGGCTCTTAACCGGATTACCGGAAGTGACCTTTTTTTTAAGTGTGAAAACTTCCAGAAAGGGGGTGCCTTTAAGTTCAGGGGTGCATCGCATGCTGTGATGACTTTGTCTGAGGAGGAGGCCAGGCGCGGTGTGGCAACCCATTCTTCGGGCAATCATGCACAGGCCCTGGCATTGGCAGCCAGCATGCGTGGAATCCGGGCGCATATTGTTATGCCGGAAACTGCACCACGGATCAAGGTGGCTGCGGTGAAGTCTTACGGCGGGCAAATTACTTTTTGCCGGCCCACCCTGGCAGCCAGGGAAGCCGCACTGGAAAAGGTCATTAAGGAAACCGGTGCAGGGGAGATCCATCCGTACAACGATTACCGCATTATCGCCGGGCAGGCGACAGCTGCCGCAGAACTCTTCGAGGAATGCGAAAACCCGGATTGCCTGATAACCCCTGTAGGGGGCGGCGGGCTATTGAGCGGCAGTATTTTAAGCACACGGTATTTTTCTCCGGAAACAAAGGTTTATGGCGCTGAGCCAGAGCAGGCCAATGACGCCTGGCAGTCATTCCGTGAGCAAAAACTGATTCCTGTCAACAATCCACAAACCATTGCTGACGGACTACGTACTTCACTGGGTAGCCGCACCTTTCCTATTATCAGGGATGGAGCCACTGATATCCTCACCACCTCTGAAGTGCGGATTATTGAAGCCATGCAGCTCATATGGGAAAGAATGAAGATCATTGTAGAGCCGAGTGCTGCGGTTCCACTTGCAGTTATCATGGATCATCCCGCTGTGTTCTCCGGTAAAAAAACCGGGGTGATTTTGTCAGGTGGCAATGTAGATCTGTATCGCCTTCCCTGGTCAGAACAGGATTCAGAAAAGAACAATCCCTGAATTCATGAAAAAAACAAGCGGCACCCTTTATTTAATTCCTTCCTCGCTGGGCGAAGAGCAGCTCTCAACAGTATGGCCGGAAGGAAATACGGAAATACTGAACAAGCTTCGGATATTTATTGTGGAAAACATCCGCACGGCAAGGCGGTTTCTGAAACGTGCCGGTTATACCCACCCGATAGATGACACCACTTTTTTTGTGCTGAACAAGCATACTTCTGCAGACGAACACAGCCGTTTTCTTCAGCCGGCCCTGGAAGGCAGGACAATCGGCTTATTGTCCGAAGCCGGATGTCCGTGTATCGCCGATCCCGGCCAGACCATCGTTCATCAGTCCCACGAACTGGGGATTCAGGTCAAACCACTGACCGGCCCCAGTTCTATCATGCTGGCGCTGATGGCTTCAGGGATGAACGGACAGCAGTTTCAGTTTCATGGTTACCTGCCGATCCAGAAAGGAGACCGGGATAAAAAAATTAAGGAGCTGGAAGCAGAAAGCCAGCGATACGGTACCACACAGATCTTCATGGAGACCCCTTTCCGGAACAACTCACTGGCTGAGAGCCTGCTTAAACAATGCAGGGCCGGGACGCGTTTGTGTGTGGCGGCAGACCTTACCATGTCAACGGAATATATTCAAACAAAATCCATCGGACAGTGGCGAAAAGAGAAAATGGCCAACCTTCATAAAAGGCCAGCCATTTTTCTTATCCATGCAGGGAATTCCCCGGGCTAAACGCCGGTAATAACCCAGGCTAAATGCCAGTGACATACCGGCCAGATGCCGGCAATACCCGAACTAAAGTTTTTTGCGGTAAGCAAAAATCATAAAGCCAATACCCGCAAGAATCGCAGGAATACTCAGTATTTGGCCCATATTCAACAGCATCTCCTCTTCAAAGGGAGACTGAGGTTCTTTTATAAACTCCACTAAAAACCTTGCAGTAAACATGAAAAGGGCAAAAAATCCCGTCAGAAAACCCACCGGCAATTTTGTGCGTTTTTTGATATATATCCATCCCAGGGAAATAAATAAGACCAGGTAGGCCAGGCCTTCATATATCTGGGTAGGATGCTTGGGCACGTCTTCGCCCCTGGCCTCAAAAATGAAACCCCAGGGCAGGCTGGTTTCCACCCCGTAAATCTCGGAGTTCATTAAATTTCCCATCCGGATAAAAAAGGCGGCCAGCGCAACCGGAATGACCACCCTGTCGAGCAGCCAGGTAAACGATTGATTGCTGACTTTTTTCTGAAAATAGTACAGGGCGATCAGAATCCCTATGGCTCCGCCATGACTGGCCAGGCCTCCCTGCCAGATATAAAAGACCTCGATCAGGTTTTGGGAATAATAATCAAAATCATAAAAGAAACAATGGCCCAGCCTGGCTCCAACAATGCTTCCCACGGCCATGTAAATCAGGATGCTGTCGGCCTGTTTTTCCGGAATATTCTCTTTTATGAAAATCCGGCGGATAATTTCATACCCCAGAAAAAAGGATAAGGCCCAGAACAATCCATACCATCTGACTGCCAAACTCCCGATACGGAATATCTCCGGGTTGGCATCCCAACTGATTTGTAATAAATCCATGACTCTAGTTTAAAAAATGATTACTTATCGTTGAAAGTCAATGAGTTCCACATCAAATACCACAGTTTCACCCGGAGGTACCGGTCCTTCTCCCTCGTCACCGTAGGCCAGGTAAGGCGGAATGATCAGGCGGGCTTTGCTCCCTTTTTTCAGCAAGGAAAAACCAATATCCAGCCCCTCCAGCACTTGTCCGGCCCCCAGAACGAAACGCAGGGGTTCACTGCGTTTTACCGACGAATCAAACAAAGTACCGTCAGAGAGGTAGGCAGCATAGTGAACCACCAGTACATGTCCCTTTTCGGGGCGTTCACCCTGACCTTCTTCAACGACGATGTACTGCAGCCCTGATGTGGTATGCAGTGTATCCAGGCCTTCCACTTCAAAGGGCTGTGGTTTATCAATGCTTTCCGCTTCAAGGATCTCAATGTCAAAAACCACGTTTGTTCTGCCGGGAATAGGACCCCTTCCCTGCTCACCGTAGGCAAGCTGGTAGGGAACCCAAAGCCTGATCTTGTCACCCACCCGGAATTCCGGCAGGGCCATTTCCCATCCCGGGAGAACCATACCGCTGCCGAGGACAAAACTCAACGGTTCCTCCCTGTCATAGGAGGAGTCGAAAACGGACGCTTCATCATCCAGGTATCCGGTATAATGCAGGCTTACCTGCATATCCTCTTCAAGTTCAGGACCGTCTCCTTCTTCCACAATGAAATAATATAGATCTTCCGCTAACTCAGTTCTGTCTGTTCTTACCGCTTCCAGGGGCTCAGCAGGCGGAATCACCTCCAAAAGTTTCACTTCAAACTTCAGGGTCTCATTTTCCGGAACCGGCCCGAAACCCATATCACCATAAGCCAGCTCAGGCGGAATAATGAAAGAGGCCTCTGCTCCTTCACGCAGCAACAAAATACCTTCTTCCCATCCCGGCAAAACCTGTCCGCTGCTCAGACGAAAACTGACCGGTTCTTCCCTGTCGTAGGAAGAGTCAAATACAGTCCCGTCAGCAAGCATACCAGTATAATGTACAATTACCAGGTCACCCTTCTCCGGCCCCGGGCCGTCACCCTGCCGGTGAATGGTATATGCCAGCCCGCTCTCAGTGGTTCTTTCCACCGCTTCGGGTGCTGGTTCAGGGTCAGGTTCAGTTACCCGAAATAGCTGACAATTACTGAATACCGCCAGCGGCAGTATAACAACCAGGAGGACCCTGACCACCCTGAGAAACAAAGGATACCGGCCGGGAAGGATTTTTACCTGCATGATACTTTCTCCTAATCTAATTATGATGGATCAACGATTTCAACCACTTCCACATCAAATACAAGCGTGCTGAATGGCGGGATCAAATCACCTGCACCCATCTCACCATAAGCCAGGTTGGATGGGATTACTAACCGGGCATGTCCGCCTTCACGCATCATGCCGATGCCTTCATCCCAACCCTGGATCACACGGCCTTCTCCTACAGCAAATTCAAGCGGCTCACCCCTTTCATACGAAGAGTCGAAAACCGTACCGTCCAGCATACGTCCTTCATAGTGTACGGCTACGGTCTGGCCGGCCTGTACCCTGGGGCCATCACCGGGCTCTTTCTCCACAAAATAAAGTCCGCTGGGCGTGGGACTTACAGTAATTCCCTCCTCATCGAGGTATTCCTGCCTCAGTCCTTCTTCCTGGTCGGCACGCTCCATATCTGCTTCCATTTGCTCCTGCATCATACGTTCCTGCTCTTCAGCAAACTCCTCTTCATTCATGGCACGCAGCATTTTCACATCAAAAGTAAGCTTGCTGCCGGGTTCAACAAAGGGAGGCAGCTCCATCATTCCCGCTGTCTGCATAAAAAAGTCTTCCGCGTCGATCCGGAAAGAAGCACTGTCGCCAATGGCCATCATGCTCAATCCTTCATAAATATCGCCCGGATATTCGGGATCGATCAACTGCAGGTACATGGGCATCCCCGTATCGGCGTTGTCAAACAACACACTGTCTTCCACACGATATACCATATTCATACTCAGGATGCTTTCCATGTCGGGGGCTTCGCCTCCGCTGCGTTCATGGAACTTATACTCCAGGCCACTGTCAGCCTGTTCAAAATCTCTGTCGGCTGCGGGTCCGCAACTTGCTACTACAGCCAACATTGTCATAATAATCAGAATTCTTGCTTTTTTCATAAATAATTTACTTATCGGGTTTTTAATGATTTGACAAAGTTATTTAATTAAGTGCCAAAAGTTCAATTTCATAAATAATAGTGGCCCGTCTGGGGATTAATCTGCCATCGCCCGGAAGTCCGTGTGCAAGGTGTGAGGGCATAATGAACACCGCCTGATCACCTTCACGCAGCAGCAGAATTCCCTCTTCCAGGCCACTCACCACGCCTCCCCTGCCTATTGTAAAAACAAGGGGTTCTCCCTCATCTTCAGCTGAATAAACAGGATCTCCGGTAAGGAGATACACGGTATAATCGACCACGGCCGTTTGATCCTTTGCCGCCCTGGGCCCATTCCCGGATGAGGTGATCCGGTAACGGAGCCCCGATCCGGTTTCCTGCATTTGCCAACCAAACCTGTTCACAAAATCATTGATCAATTCCTCTTCAGCCTCTATCAGCCGGCGGTTGGAGGTGGCAAAAGCTTCCTGCATCCTGCCTGTATCCGGAAGCGGATCGTCCTCACTGTTGTTGTTACAGCCCGGAAAAACCACAAGCATTGTCAATAACAACAGCCAAAAGCACCTGAAACAACCAATCGCCTTATGCATTTCAGAAACTTTCATTTTTTACCAATGCCTCAAAATTTGCAAGCGTTTCGGTTAAACTGGTATAACTTCTTCCTCCCGCGGCATTTTTATGTCCCCCGCCGTTAAAATGATCTCTGGCAAGCTTATTGGCATCCAGATCACCTGCTGAGCGCAGAGATATTTTTACATGATCCTCTTTCTCCGTAAACATGGCCGCAAGCCTGATATTCTCGATATTCAAGGCATAATTCACAATGCCTTCCGTATCTCCCTCCTGGTGATTGAAACGTTGCAAATCGCTTTCAGACAAGCTAATATAGGCAGTCTTTGCCTCACTTACAACCTGCAACTTCTCACTCAGGCAATACCCCAGCAACCGCATTCGGTCTTCACTGTAAGTGCTGTATATCAACCTTTGGATGTGTGCCCCATCCACCCCTATTTCAATTAAACGGGCCACGATCTCATAAGTACGAGGATTGTTGCAACCATAACTGAAAGATCCGGTATCGGTTACTATTCCGGCATAGAGGCATTGGGCCACAGGCAGCGAAATGGCATCTTTATCCGACAGGTTCACAAGGCATTCATAAAGTAGCTCAGCGGTACTGCTGACCCCTGTTTCGGATATCACCAGGTCAAAATTACTTTCAGGATCAGGATGATGGTCAATCATCACTTTGGTCGCCTTGCTGGCTCTCATTGGTTCTTCCAGGTCAGCAGTCCGGCCCATTCCGTTAAAGTCAAGACATACGAGTAAGTCCGCCCCGGAAATCAATTCCAGCGCCCGGGTCTCCTTCTCATCAGCAACGATTACCTGGTCGTTTCCGGGCATCCAGTGAAGGAAGGAAGCGTAGGAATTGGGGGCAATGACGTGTACCCTGGAATACCCTTGTTCTGACAACCAGCCATAAAAACCAAGCCCGGATCCAATGGCATCTCCGTCAGGGTTGGCATGCACCACCATGGTGATGAGCTGGTTTTTGTCCTCCAGGAGTTTCTTCAGGCGATCAATCAGCGTTGGCTCCAAAATGTTTAAAAATTATTTGTAAAGCCCTACAAAGGTAAGAAAAATGCATGGTTCCCATTTGATGATCCGGGCATAAAAGATCATAAAGCATGTTAACGCGGGGTATAGGTGTCAAAAGTGCCGTTTTTATAAAAAACGAGCACCCGGTCTATTGCATGCTGCCCGGAAAAAGGTTGGTCTGCCGTACCTGTTTCCTCAGCGGTTTCACCCGGCCGTTCAGATACCCGGCCGGAAGTCTCAAACCTGCCGGAGCCGCCGGTTGACTTATTGTCTGAAGAATTCTTACTGTCACTGGTTGTGGCTTCTTCCGTGGCTGTAATAGCAGGCTGATCAGGTTCACTTCCTCCGGATTCCTCAGGACCATCAGGAAATAATGACTGTAAGCCTGCAGACATTGAACCTTTCCCACGAACAAGCCATTCAGTTCTTATGTCAGGGAAATGATCCAGGATCTTCTGAATAAGCTCAAGACTGGGATTGTTTCTGCCTGAAAGAATGTGGGATATGGTTGATCTCGGAACCCCGATATGGTCTGCAAATCGAGATGCTGTCATATTCTTTGCAGCAATGATGTTTTTGACGCGTTGTACAAGCATATAGCTGAAATTTACAACTGTTTACAATAGTATAAAGATACAAATTC
>SKUN01000184.1 GCA_007129945.1 Bacteroidales bacterium | reverse complement strand
TTTGCCTACAGGAATAATTTCCTGGACAAGCCCGTGGTAAACCATTATGCATTGTTGCTGAAAGAGAGGCTGCAGGAATTATATCCTGCTTACGGGTTCACTGACTCTGCTTTCTCTTTCCTGCCCACTTATGACATTGATGTGGCTTATGCATACAGGGGCAGGGGTGTTATGCGAAGCTTCCTGGGGGCATTGCGGTCAGTTTTGAGACTTGAATTTTCTGCTTTTTTCCAGCGCTTTCGTGTGCTGGCCGGTAAAGAAAAAGACCCTTTTGACACCTATGACCGGCAAGTGGAATTGTACAAAGAAAGTGGGATCAGGGCGGTATATTTTTTTCTCTGCGGCGATTACGGGCCTTACGACAAAAACGTGCCCTACTATTCAGGGGCCTTTTTCTCGCTGGTGAAAAGGATGAATGACTATGCACATACCGGAATCCATCCGAGCGTGGCATCAACGAAAGATGATTCACTGATTGAACAGGAATTATCGAGGCTTGCCAATATTTTGCAACAGGAAATTTGCTGCAGCAGGCAGCATTATCTGATGATGGATCTTCCGGCCACCTATCAGCGCCTGCTGAGAAACAATATTACCCATGATTTTACCATGGGATACGCGAGTCAGCCCGGATTCAGGGCGAGCATCTGCACGCCCTATCCGTTTTATGACCTGGAAAGTGAAAGTGCCACCCCGCTGACCATTGTCCCTTTTGCCGTGATGGACGGGACGCTCCGCGACTACCTGCAGCTTACCCCCGGCAAAGCCCTCGGGGTGATCAGAAGGCTGCTCGATGAAACGGTGGAGGTGGGCGGAATGTTCGTCAGTCTTTGGCATAACGATTCACTGTCAGGGCGGGATGACTGGGAAGGATGGGATAAGGTGTATGAAGAGATGTATCGTCTTGCATCCCTGAAACATAAAGACAATTATGATCCGTTACATCAGGCACGATAACATTGATTTTGCAAAATGGGACCATTGCATTGACCATTCTGTGAACGGAATGTTTTATGCATACGCCTGGTATCTGGATATGACAGCCGACAGCTGGGATGCACTGGTGGAGGATGATTACAGCGCAGTAATGCCTCTTCCTTTCCGGAAAAAAGCCTGGATTAAATATATTTACCAGCCTTTCTTTATTCAGCAGTTGGGTGTTTTCAGTACTTACAGGCTGAATGAAGGGGTTACGGAGCGATTCCTGGGGGCCATCCCCCGGGAATTCCGATTTGCGGATTTTAACCTGAATACCTTTAACCTTTTGTCAGACCGGCATCCCTCAATCGGGGGAAAGGGAATAACCCATGAACTCGACCTGATCTTTCCCTATGCGTATTTGCAGGAAGGATATTCAGCAAATACGCGGCGCAACATAAAAAGAGCCCGGGCAAAGGAAGTTTTTATCACAAATGCCGGGCGCCCCGAAGACATTATCCTCGCTTTCCGGCAGAACAGGGGCAAACTGGGAGTGCCATTTGCCGAAAAGGATTACCGGGTGCTCAGGCATTTGATTTACGCCGGCCTGCACAAAGGGATGGTAAGCCTAAGGTTTGCTTACGCTCAAACCAATGATTTCTGCGCCGGCATCGTGTTTTTCAAAAGCCATCACAAGGTGGTGCTTCTTTTTTCGGGAAGCACCCCGGAAGCCAGAAATAACGGGGCAATGAGCCTGCTGATTGACCATTTTATTCAGGAACATGCCGGTAAAGAGCTGGTGCTTGATTTTGAAGGCTCGGCTGATCCGGGTCTTGCCCGCTTTTATCGTGGGTTTGGATCAGAAGAATGTGTATTTTTGCGTATCATTATGAACAGAATGCCATTCCCGTCAGAATCTTTACTGGGTGGCTACCGCTGGATTAAAAACCGTTGTAAACAACAGAAAAATGCCTAGAATCCGAGTTTTGGGAGATACTTCTTCCCTGCTGAGCCAGTATATTGCTGAAATGCGAGACGCCGAAATTCAAAAGGACAGCCTTCGGTTCAGGAAGAATATGGAGCGTGCCGGTGAGATTTTTGCTTACGAGATCAGCAAGAAGCTGGAATGGAAAAAGAAAGAAGTGATTACAAGCCTGGGAGTGGCTTCTTGTGAGGTGCTTTCTGAACAACCCGTCATTGCCACTATTCTGAGAGCCGGTCTTCCCATGCACCAGGGGTTGCTCAACTTGTATGACAATGCAGAGAATGCCTTTATTTCAGCATACCGCAAACATCGCAAAGACGGCCGGTTCGACATTCAGGTTGAATATGTCTCAGGTCCTTCTCTGGCCGGAAAGGTGTTAATCATCAGCGACCCGATGCTGGCAACAGGTGCTTCCATGATATTGAGCTACAAAGGCCTGATGAGCAAGGGGCAACCTGTTCATACCCACATTGTTTCCATCCTGGCAAGCAACCAGGGGGTCGAGTATGTGCGCAAGAACATGCCCAATGATGATTATACCCTGTGGCTCGGGGCGGTGGATGATGAACTGACAGCCAGGGCATATATTGTTCCCGGACTGGGAGATGCAGGCGACATTGCTTTTGGGAGCAAGCTTTAACCAAGCATATTGACAATGAGACATCTCACCATTGTAATTATTGAAAATATCCGGGTAGCCCTGGAGTCTATCCGGGCACACTTGTTGCGTGCCCTGCTAACAGTGCTGATCATCGCCATTGGAATCATGGCATTGGTCGGTATTCTGACTGCCATCGATTCCATCCAGCTTTCCATTACCGAGAATTTTGCCCGACTGGGTGCCAACAGCTTTTCCATCCAGAACAGAAGTATGCAGGTGCAGATGGGTGGCGGATCAGGGCAGGTATATCCGCGGATCAATTACAATGAGGCGATTGCATTTAAGCAGGAGTTTGACTTCCCGGCCTGGGTTTCCCTGCGGGTAACAGGAACAGGCTCTGCTACCGCCCGCTATCGCTCAGAAGAAACCAACCCGAACATCCGTGTGATTGGCAGCGATGACAATTACCTGGTCACAGCAGGTGCAGATCTGGCAAAAGGACGCAATCTTTCGCCCACTGAGCTGCAGTACGGTGCAAATGTGGTTTTACTCGGGCATGATGTGGCAAGTACTTTGTTCCCGGGAGATGCTGATCCTCTGGGGGCTTTTGTTTCCATTGCCAATATGCCTTACCAGGTGATCGGGGTGCTGGAACAAAAGGGAACAGGATTCGGGTTTTCTGAGGATCTGAATGTTGTGATGCCGTATATGACGGTCAGGCAGCATTTTTCCCGGCCCAATATGAATTATACCATCAATGTGAGCACCTATGACATTGAGTTGCTCGACGAGGCCATTGAAGAGGCTACAGGCTTGTTCAGGGTGATCAGGGGAGCCCGTTTTGGCGAACCCGACAGTTTTGACATTAACAAAAGTGATAATATTGCCCAGGCATTGATTGAAAACATCAGTTTTGTGACGCTGGCGGCCACCATAATCGGGTTGATCACCCTTGCCGGGGCGGCGATCGGCCTGATGAATATCATGCTCGTATCAGTCACTGAAAGGACGCAGGAGATCGGAATCCGCAAGGCATTGGGGGCGACCAGGGCCGTGATCAAACAGCAGTTTCTTTCTGAGGCCATCTTAATTTGCCAGATTGGCGGAGTCGTGGGTATCCTTCTCGGGATTCTTGCAGGTAACGGAATATCTGTCATTGTCGGAAGCCCGTTTATCATTCCCTGGGTATGGGTCTTATCCGGGGTGTTATTGTGTTTCGGCGTAGGCCTTATTGCGGGGTACTATCCTGCCGCAAAGGCAGCCAGCCTCGACCCGATTGAGTCACTGAGGTATGAGTAACCTCCGCTGTATATTGTATAATCATAAATGCCCGCTGCCATGCAAAAACTGACAAAAATTGTGGCGACCATATCTGACCGTCACTGCGATACGGATTTTTTATCATCTTTGCATCAGGCCGGGATGGACGTGGTAAGGATCAATACCGCACATCAAAATCCGGAACAAAGCCTGCGTATCGTGGAGAATGTTCGCAGGGTTTCTTCAAGAATCCCTGTTATGGTGGATACCAAGGGGCCTGAAATCCGCACCAATTCCAGCGATGAAGACATAGTAGTTAAAGCCGGGGACCTGATCCGGATGACGGGAGACGTCCAAAGGAATTCTGATGCTGAATGTATTCGTGTGAATTATCCGGGGTTTGTGAAGCAGCTGGATGCGGGCCGGCAGATCATGATTGATGACGGAGATGTGGCCCTGACCGTCCAGGAAAAACATCCCGGTTTCCTGTTATGCCGGGTTGAGAACAGCGGGGTGATCAAGCCCCGGAAGAGCGTGAATCTGCCGGGCAGTACCATTGATTTACCGGCATTGAGTGACAAAGACAGGGAGTATATTGATTTTGCCATTTCCAACGGCATTTCCTTTATTGCCCATTCTTTTGTCCGGAGCAAGGAAGACGTAATGGCCATTCAGGAATTACTGGATGCACATAACAGCCAGGTGAAGATCATAGCGAAGATCGAAAATCAGCAGGGGGTTGACAATATTGATGAGATACTTGACCATGTTCACGGGATCATGATCGCCCGGGGAGACCTGGCCATTGAGGTGCCTGCCGAGCGCATCCCGGGAATACAGCACAACCTGATCCAGAAATGCATCCGCCGAAAGAAGTCAGTGATCGTGGCTACACAAATGCTGCACTCCATGATCGACAATCCGAGGCCTACCCGGGCTGAGGTCAGTGATATTGCCACGGCCGTCTTTTCAGGCACAGACGCGGTGATGCTCAGCGGGGAAACCGCCTACGGAAAATACCCGCTTGAGTCGGTGCAGATGATGACCAACAGCTTAAGGGAAGCGGAAAGCAGCAGATCTTTCTCCCCTGATAGTGAGGTGATGCCCCACGATAACAAGGTCTCTGTCTTTCTGTCCAAAACGGCTGTACGTACTGTGCAGCAACTCAACACCCGGGCGGTGATCACGGATACCGATACCGGGAAAACAGCCCGTTATCTGTCGGCGTTTCGGGGGCGCACTCCCATATATGCCCAATGTTATGCGGAAAGAGTGATGCGGGAACTGGCAATGAATTATGGCGTCCTTGCCGATTACATGGATGTGGAAATATCCAAGAAGGAATTTATCAGGGTGACATTGTCGCGCCTGATCGAAGAGAAAGAGATCAGGCCTGAAGATCTGGTGGTTGTCCTGGCCGGAAATTTCGGCAAAAAATCCGGTCCGTCTTTCGTGGAGATCAGTACAGCCAGCAATATGCTGACCAACCACAAACCCTGATAAGAGTCAGTTTCTGTACTCAGTCCCAAGACAATGTTTCAAGAAGGTGGCGTATGTCTTCTTCAATAAAGCCGATTACGGGCGAAAGGGAATCATTGTTTGGCGTTACATCAAAATAGAGAGCTCCCCTGAGAAAGTGGTCTGTGCTGTCAGTGGCATAAAACTGCAGTGCTGAGGCAGCCTCCCGGCCTCGAATGTGAAAAAGCATGCCGTACACATTCTGCTCTTCGTGGACAAACATTTCATCACGGATGGCTGTGGCCTTGGGAATATGCCGGTGTACGAATGTCCTTGCGTCCTCAAAGTAGCCGGCCAGGTCATCGGGGCTTCTGACCGGTTTGTAGCTCAGATGGATTCGTCCGCTGAACTCCGGAAACACAATGTCTCCCCAATAGGGTTCACCGCTTTCTCCGGTCTCGGGGTTAAAGGTTGCGTATTCAGGGTATTCAAACCGGTACGGGTAAACAGTGTCAAAATACTGGTAAGACTTTTCCGGCAGGGCAATGCGGAAGTATGCCCGTGGTTTGGGTGAGTCGCCCCGCTGACAGGATGCAGACAAAAGCGTTAAAATGACCACAAAAAAGACAGTGGTCCGGATTGGCCTGATCATTGCGTTTCCCTGATTTTTACTTTTAATTGCTTGATACGTCGTTTGTCAACCCCTTCCACCTCAAATTCAAAGCGGTCGTATCTGATCTTCGCACCTTTAAACGGAATTTCCTGTTTGATTTCCAGAATCAGTCCCGCCAGGGTATCGGCTTCACCTTTGACTTCATTAAAAACCGAATCGTCCACACCGGTGATCTTGCAGAAATCCTTCAGCAGGGTTTTCCCTTCAAACACAAAGGTGTTTCTGTCCACCTTGGAATAGACGGCCTCTTCAATATCAAACTCGTCATTGATCTCTCCCACAATTTCTTCCAGGATGTCTTCCAGGCTGACCAGCCCGGATGTGCCTCCATACTCATCCACCACGATGGCAAGGTGGATTTTTTTTTCCTGGAATTCCTTCAGGAGGTCATTGATTCTTTTACTTTCCGGAACAAAAAACCCTTTGCGAAGGAGTTTCTGCCATTCGAAATCATCTTCCTTTTCCAGGTGGGGCAGAAGATCCTTGATGTACAGCACGCCTTCCACGTTGTCAAAACTGTCACGATAAACCGGGATGCGGCTGTAGCCGGCATCCTGAATGATTTCGATCAGTTGACGGAAGGGGGTGGTGTAATCAACGGCCACCACATCCACCCTCGACTTCATGATTTCCCTGACGAAGGTATTTCCGAAACGAACAATCCCCCTGAGCAGCTTCTTGTCTTCCTCGGTGGTGGTCTCATCCGTGGTGATTTCCAAAGCGTGCGATAATTCATGCATGCTCAGGTTCGGCCTTTTCTTCTCCATCCGTTTGTCAATGATGTGTGTTGTTTTAACCAGCAAGGTGCTTAGCGGATGAAATATCTTTCTCAGGGCAAGCAGCGGGGTTGCCATGATGGAAGAAAATCGCAGCGGGTTCCTTGATGCATAAACTTTCGGCAGGACCTCTGCAAAAAGAAGGATCAGGAAGGTGACCAGTGCCACCTGTATCAGAAATGCAAGAACCGGGTGAAGTTCCAGCTGGTATAACGGACGGAAAACAATGGTTGAGAGGACGATGATGGCAATGTTGATCACATTATTGGTGATCAGTATGGTGGCCAGCAATCGATTGGGTCGCTCAATCAGGGCCAGGATCTTCTTGTTGTGCGGTTTATCCCCTTGCCTGGCCTGGTCGATCTGTGAATGTGTCAGGGAGAAAAAAGCAATTTCCGACCCGGAAATCATGGCTGAGAAAAACAGCAGAACCAACATGGCCCCAATTCCCAAAAATGTATCGGTGGAGAGCAGATCGGTAAGCGCTGGCAGAGGTGTTTCCAGGGGTGAAAAAGTTTCGGGTGACGCTTCCAAGGTTAATGATATTCTTTTGATTTATACAAAATTAATACATTTTTACTCAAAAAATAAAAGAAAGCCGCTTTTCGGACAATTTGTTAAATTTGACGGATGCGGATTTTATCTTCCTTTACGGCAATGTTGCTGGGAATACTTTTGGTAGTCCCCGCTGTGTTATTTGCTTCGGAGGCAACGGAAGAAAGGATTAAGGGCCGGGTAAGGGATGCAGATACCGGAGAGCCGCTCGCTTTTGTCCATATTGTGATTAATGACAGCCGCCGCGGAGGGATGACAGATATAGATGGTTTTTTTGAGCTGTCTTTTCCCGGTCAGGCTGAGCGATTGCAATTCAGTTATGTGGGATATGAGGAAAAAGTCTACCATCCGGCTGATGCCGGCGTGACGTTTCATGAAATTCTGCTTCACCGCAAAGCGGTTGAACTTCGGGAGGTGGTTGTTTTCCCCGGCGAAAATCCAGCGCATCGAATCATTGAAAATGTGAAAGCCCGCCGTGACCGGAACAATCCGGAAAAAACCAATTCTTTTTCCTATAATTCTTACAATAAATTTGTTTTTACCGGTGCATTTGACCAGGAACAGAGACCCGGACCGGCCGTAGCTGATACAGCAAGCAGCCGTTTGGCACGTTACCTGGAAGAGCGTCATTTTTTCCTGATGGAGACCGTGACAGAGCGGAAATTCCGCTTTCCGGACCGCAGCAATGAAACCATACTGGCATCGCGTATTTCAGGGCTGGAACATCCATTATTCGCCATCCTGATATCACAGATGCAATCGTTTTCTTTTTACGACAATTATATTCACATCACCGACAACCGTTACCTGAGCCCTTTGGCACCGGGCAGTATCAACCGTTACTTTTTTAACCTGGAAGACTCCGTTTATTCCGATACGGATACAGTATATGTCATCTCTTACCGGCCCGGCAGGGGGCGCAATTTCAATGGCCTGGAAGGAGTGATGAATGTGAGCAGCCGGGGCTGGGCGCTGAAGTCAGTTATCGCTGAACCTGCCGGTCAGCAAGGCAATGCCAGGATCAGGATTCAGCAGAATTATGCCCTGGTGGATGAAAGCCAGTGGTTTCCCGTTCAGCTGAACACTGATTATGAACTGCTGAACATTGATGGTCTGCAGGACTTCAGGGTGGTCGGGGAGGGCCGCACGTATTTGTCTGAGATCACCATAGACCCGCCCCTTGGTCGTCGCGATTTTTCCCCTTACCACGTGGAGTTTTCAGCTGAAACCATTGTGGATGATGAAGAATTCTGGGATTCATACCGCCGTGACAGTCTCTCAGTCCGCGACAGGAATACATACCATTATCTGGACAGTATCGGCCGTGACCGGGATCTTGACGGAAGGATTGATCGCTTGCAGGCCTTATTCGGGGGCGAACTGCGCCGGGGCAGTGTGGATTTCGCGCTGATGGATTTTCTTGGGTACAATGCCAGGGAGGGTTTCAGGCCGGGGTTTTCGGCCCGAACCAACAATCGTTTTTCCCAAAAGATCCAGCTGAATGGAAAGTTTGCCTATGGTCTCCGCGACCGGCAGTTTAAATATGGCGCAGGCGGCAATGTACTGATTGACCGCTTACGGGACTTCCGGCTGGGCTATGACTACAGTCATGACGTACAGGAAAGGGGAGGAAGCAATTTCCTTCAAACAGGGGGGGTATTCTCCCCACAAAATTTACGGAGCTATTTTCTGGAAACCCTTGACATGACCGAGAAACACTTGTTCTGGGTGCAATTTCTGGCGGCTCGCAATTTTTTGACTGTCAGGCCCTTTGTGGGAATTGAGGAAGTCAGCTATGCAGACGATTATCGTTTTGAACCACATGCAGAACCAACTGACAGCTGGCAGGGGAAATCCCGTTATTTTGAAGCTGGTGTTCAATTCCGCCTGGCATACGGGGAACAATTCATCCTGACTCCCCGTCAGATCATGCGGTTCAGCGACAACATCCCGGTCTGGAAACTGAACGTAAGCCGGGGGACAGACGGCATTTTTAAAGGAGAATATAATTACTGGCGGGTAGAAGCAATGTTTAAGCGAACCTTCCCTGTCCGTATGCTGGGTACCCAGCAATGGACAATCAGGGCTGGTTATTTTTCAGGGGAGGCTCCGCTGGACAAACATTTTACTGCCCCTTCGGCTTACAGCCGCTTTGCCATTACCACCCCGGAAGCGTTCTCCACCATGCGGATGGATGAGTTTGTTTCGGATCGTTATGTGGCGGTCTTCTGGTATCACCACTTTGAGCACCTGCTTTATCGCGGCGGGTCATTCAGGCCTCAATTCGTTTTAAGAACCAATGCCGGTATCGGCAGTGCAGGCACACCGGAGGCACACAGGGAAGTGGATGTCCGGTCAATGCATAAGGGGTTCATTGAGTCCGGTATCGCAGTGCTGGATCTTGTGGGATCAGGTTTTTCCAGTGTCGGGCTGGAGTTTATGATGCGTTACGGGCCGCATGCCAGGCCACGCTTCAGTGACAACTACAGCATCAGGCTCAGCTACAGCTTCCTGTTCCAGTAGGGGGGTCAACCTGCCGGATCCTCAGGGTTGTCTTCGGCATACCATTCCGCATAAGCAGTGGCGGTTTCATGCAGTCGCAGGGAGTGAAGCTGTACTTCCTGTGGCAAGGCTTTGCGGATCTTTGATGCAAAGTCACGGATCATGTTTTCACAGGTTGGCTGGTATGGAAGGGGAACCAGTTTTCCGTAAAGATCGCTGTTTCTGGCCATATCCAGGTGAGGCGTACCGGCGTTGATCATCAGTGCGTGATCGAAGGGGTCGATAATCAACTCGTGGACAATCTTCTTAAGAGCGGAAAAATCAATCAGCATGCCCTGTTTGGGATTCCCTTCACCAGTCGCAGGCTTGCCTCTGACAGTTACAAACAAACGATAACTGTGTCCGTGGATGTTCCGGCATGGCCCATCGTAATTCCAGAGGGCATGCGCCGCTTCAAAATGAAATTCTTTGGTGAGTCGTATGATGGGTTGATTGCTCATGACTGTGCGGCTTTCCATGCGGCAGGGGTTTGTTTCAGAAACCGTATGGCGTGCTGGTTAAATATATGGGGTTGGTCTACGTTGCAGATATGCCCCGAATTTTCTATGGTGATAAGTGATGCCATCTTGTTTTCCTTTACCAGTTCTCTCACCGGTTGCAGAAAAAGATGGTCCTCATCACCCATCAGGTAAAGGGTGGGGATCTCCGGATTTTGCTCCACCTGGTACTGCAGCAATGGGTTGACATCCTTCAGCAGTTTAAACCAGCGATTGATCTCACGCCGGTAAAGTTTTTGTGCTTCTTTAATGAAAAGATAACGGCTTTCCCTGTGCCGTTTGCTTGGCATTAAAATCCTGGCAAACAGGCGGTATAGCCACATGAAAGGAATTACCGGCTTAAAAACTTTGGCCACCCATACCAGGAAGCGGGAACGAATGTTCAAACGGGTAATGGCCCCGGCCAGGGTCATTGAATCCACACGCTCAGGGTCCATTTCCGCAATTACGCGAATCAGGATGGTCCCCAGCGAAACCCCCATGAAATGACTTTTTTTGATGTCCAGGTGGTCCAGAACCTGCAACACATCGGTACTGATATCCTCAAAAGTGTACTCCTTGCCCATATATGCAGAGAACAGGTCACGGGACCGGCCGTGCCCCCTGAGGTCTACCACAAGCACATTGAAATGTTTCGAAAATTCACGGATCTGCTTGAACCAGATAATGGAACTGCCACCGACACCGTGGATGAGTGTTAACCAGGGGGCATCAGGGGAGTTGGAATAAATTTTGTAGAATAACCTCCTTCCATCAGGAAGAACTGCTTTTTGCTCCTTTTCCTGCTGCTCTTTTGCTGTCCGGTAAACGTCTTCTGTAATCCCTTCTGTTTTTTCCTTCTTCATGTTTAATTTACAATGGGTTTGTCAGGTCAAAATCCACCCGAAGGCGTTTTTCCCCGTCTCTTTCCAGGCGGTAGGTGAATGTGGTAAAGGCTTCATCCATACTGACCGTCCACACATTTCCCTCTCCTCCGTCAATCAGTTCAGCCGTATATAGATCTGCCGGGAAGTGTTGCACAAAAGCTGTGCCGGAATCGTCAGCATAACCCCCATATAAACTTTCTTCCTCCGGAGTTCCGTCAGGATAGCGGTGATCATGGCGGAATCGCAGCCTGCCATCTTCAATGAGGAACATCCAGGTCCGTGACTGGTCTTCACCAACGTGGAAGGGGATCAGGATGCGATCGCTCTCGCAGACTTCCACATGCATTGTCATCTCGTAGTCTTCCCAGCCTGAGGCATGATGGCTCCGGAAAATTTGCTCCCCGGCGAATGATTCTCCGCACAACCTGGCCAGGTTGTTGAAAAACGCCCGGTGGGTTTCCGAGATCAATTCCTCCATGAGGGGTTCGGGTGTTTCTTCAGCCTGTTCCTGTCGGGGGCCGCAGGAGGATGCGATAAAAATAAGTACCAGGATCACTGAGACAGACAAGTTTTTCATAAACGTGTTGGTTTTAAAAAGTTCGTTTTACTTCAATGATTACAAAGATAACGCTTCTGT
Source organism: Bacteroidales bacterium (assembly GCA_007129945.1). Classification (GTDB taxonomy): domain Bacteria; phylum Bacteroidota; class Bacteroidia; order Bacteroidales; family UBA7960; genus PUPG01. The sequence continues at coordinate 10,635 of SKUN01000184.1, read as the reverse complement.
TTATAGCTTCTTGCATTGCCGGAAGAATATTCATCTGTGGACAGTTAGATTTTGTAAGTTTGCTATATATTTCATCAGCCAGGCTGACTATGCATAAGAATCCGATTTTATCCATCCGGGACCTTTCTGTCGTATTTGATACGGGAGATGAAATTATCTCTGCCATAGAAGGAGTTTCACTGGAGGTATTTCCCGGAGAGGTGCTCGGGCTGGTGGGGGAATCCGGGTCAGGAAAATCCGTAACTGCCCTTGCCGTAATGCGGCTGCTTAGCAGAAGCACGGCGCGCATCAGTTCCGGGGAGATCTGGTTTGGTCATCCTGAAAAAGGAATGGTCAACCTGCCTGAGCTGTCAGATATGGATATGCAGTCGCTGCGCGGCCGGCACATGGCCATGATATTCCAGGAACCCATGACTTCGCTGAACCCTGTTAAACGCTGCGGACCGCAGGTGGCAGAGAGCATATTGTGGCATCGCCGGAGCAATGCTTCCGGCGCCAGAAAAAAGGCCCTGGATCTATTCAGGGAGGTCCGCTTGCCCCGGCCGGAGAAAATTTATCAGGCCTGGCCGCATGAACTTTCCGGGGGGCAAAAGCAACGGGTGATGATTGCCATGGCCATGGCATGCGACCCGGCACTGCTTATTGCCGATGAACCCACCACGGCCCTGGATGTAACTGTGCAGCAAGATATCCTGGAACTGCTGAAGAGTTTGCAGGAAAGGCACAAAATGGCGGTGATGTTCATTTCCCATGACCTGGGGGTGATTGCGCAGGTCGCCGGGAAAATTTGCGTCATGCGAAATGGCCGGGTGATGGAGGAGGGCCCGGCTTCAAGGGTGCTCAATGAACCATCTAACCCTTATACCCGCGCCCTGCTGGCCTGCCGTCCGTCCCTGGAAGAAAGACCGGTCAGGCTGTCCGAGGTGGAAGATTTTATGGGTGAAAAGTCTGAGGATCATGAAAACATACAATCACCGCCGTGGTCCGGGTCTCCAGATGCAGCAGCGGTCCGGCAATCCGAAAGCAGGGTCCGGCAATCCGACAACGGGGTCAGGCAGTCCGAAGACAAGGCCATACAGCCTGAGGGCAGGGCCCCAAAAAAAGAGCCCGTGCTGGAGATCAAAAACCTTTCTACCCGCTTCATTACCCGCAGAAATATGCTTGGCCGGCCGCTTGAGCATCACACGGCAGTGGCGGATGTCAGCTTTCGGGTATACCGTGGAGAGACCCTCGGCCTGGTTGGTGAGTCGGGGTGCGGCAAAACCACCCTGGGCAGAACCATCATGCAATTGATCCGCCCGGACTCCGGGGATGTGTTATATAAGGGAATGGACCTGTCGAAAATGTCATCCGGTGAGCTCAGGAGGCTGAGAACACGGTTCCAGATCATTTTTCAGGATCCCTATGCTTCGCTATCTCCGGGGATGAGTATTGGTCGGGCCATTATGGAGCCGATGCAGGTGCATGGTATGTTGGAGAACAACAGGGAAAGAAAAGCACGTGTCATGGAACTGCTGGAAAAAGTGGGTCTGGAACCCTGGCATTTTGACCGCTACCCGCATGCCTTCTCAGGCGGGCAGCGACAGCGGATCTGTATTGCCAGGGCGTTGGCAATGAATCCTGAATTCATTATCTGCGATGAATCGGTCTCTGCACTTGACGTGTCTGTGCAGGCAAAGGTGCTTAACCTTTTGAATGACCTGAAACGAGAGTACGGACTTACCTATATTTTTATTTCTCATGACCTGGCGGTGGTCAAATACATGTCTGACAGGATTATCGTGATGAAAGACGGACGGATCGTTGAGTGCGGTGAGGCAGATAGCTTATACGCAAGCCCGCGTGAAGCGTATACCAAAAAACTTATCGGAGCCATTCCCGCTTTTTGACCCATTGCCGGGTAAATCCGCCAAACAGGGAATCCTGTGATGCCGGCACCCGGTCAGGCAACCTTACATTTCCTGCATGAGCTCCTCGGTGAATTCCAGGTTGTGGAATACATTCTGCACATCATCGTCATCCTCGAAGGTATCGATCAGTTTCAATACCTTTTGGGCCGCCTCCTTATCAAGTTTAGCCGTTGTTTTGGGAATTCGTTGCAGTTCTGCGTTTTCGGCTTCGATGCCAAGTTCTTCCAGTTTTTTAGCCATAGAGCCGAAGTCCTCCATGGCGGTATAAATGGTCAGAAACCCATCCTCGCTCTCTGTTTCTTCAGCTCCGGCATCAATGACTTCCATCAGAAAATCTTCCTCATCCAGGGATTTTTCTTCAAAGATCTTTTCCGGGATGGTAAATACACCTTTGCGATCAAAGAGAAAACTCAGCGCGCCCTTGGTTTCCAGTTTGCCGTTGTGCTTGTTGAAATAGCTTCTTATGTTGGCTACCGTACGCTGTACATTGTCGGTAAGGCATTCCACATAGATGGCGACCCCGTCGTTGGCGTAACCTTCATAAGTGACCTCCTGGAAGTCGGCAGCATTTTTGTCACCTGCTTTGGAAATGGCCCGCTGAATATTGTCTTTGGGCATATTGGCCCCTTTGGCATTGGCAATGGCCAACCGAAGCCTGGGGTTGCCTTCAGGGTCGTTCCCTCCCTCCCTGACGGCTATGTTGATTTCCTTAATGATGCGCGAAAAGATCCTGGATCGTTTGGCGTCCTGTGCGCCTTTCTTGCGCTTGATGGTTGACCATTTGCTGTGACCTGACATGGCTGATATCGTTTTTTGCAAAAATAAGCATTTCTGCTTCTTAAAATAAAAAAAGGGCCGGTAGTAAAACCGTCCCTTTCAAAACCAACAACAAACATGAAGCGAATATCATAAACTCAGAAGCCTGATCCCGATGCTGAAGGGATGAATGTCCGGCCCCCTGTCGTCTTTGAACATAGGATTCAACGAATAAGTGGCAAAAAAGTTCAAACGCCCCCAACCGATCTGTCCGATGGCATCAAGCCGAATGGGCACCAGGTGAAAATCTTCCCTGGCCCGGTCAAGTTGCTTATCTCCGTCAGAGTTCCGGTATTCCACCTTGGTGTGGCTTCTGAGGCGATACCCCCCCTGGATGCCTGCAGATATGTGAAACCGGTTGGGTCCATAGCCTTCACGGACCTGGTATTCCATCATCAGTGGCACATTAAGCTGAAATACCCGGAGCCTGTTGGTGCTTAAACTGTATTCTGAGGGCATATAAGTCAGGCCTTCTTCCTGGTGCATAAGGATGACATCATTCGATAGGTGATAATTGTTCCATTGGATACCCAGGCCACTCACCAGTCCGAACATGCTCCTGCTGCCCCTGGCGAGCACTACGTTCTGATGGAACATGTTCAGGTTTATCTGCATGGATTTGTTATAATCCAGGTCCATGAAACGGTACTCGGCAGGCAGGCTGGTTTTAATCCCTGAATCGGAATATCCGTTGAGGCCGATATAAAGTCCGCTCCAGTTGTTCTTCCAGGGACCACGCCACTGCTTTATTGTTGGTCGCTGGCCGTCTGACATAACCACTTCGGTGCCTCCGACCCTGATAACGGTCGATTCTTTTTCCTCTGCAGAGGATGTATTATTGTTTACCCCCCTTACAGAAGCTGTACCGGAAGTAGTGTAATCAGCGTCTGACGGATTGCCTCTTACTGTAATGGTTGAGGTGCCGCTGGCATTGGCGGTCAGTTTGTTTTTTGCGTTGATGCGTACGTTGGAAGTGCCGGAACTGTTCACATCGGTGTAATTGGTTTCCAGGCCGTATGCACGTACGCGGGAAACGCCACTTGCTTTCAGGTAATGTTCTGTAGCCTCTCCGGCCAGGGAAATGCCGCTTGCACCACTGATTTCGGTGGTCAATTGCTCTGCCACCACCTCCACGTCCATACTGGCCGCCCCTGACACTTTAAGCTCCATGACCGGTGCGGTAAGGATGCTTTGTCCCTTCATGGAAGAGGCCCCACCCGCATGCAGGTATTCAAGGGAAGGGGCAGTTACGTGTACCTTCAGGTCTCTCAGGTTGCGTTCCCGTCCGGTAAATTCTATGATGAGCACGCCATCCTCCACCTCAGTCCGGATTTGCTGCATGCGTTCTGCCGGTGCCTCCACCTCAAGGCGGTAATTGGGCCCCTGGGTCAGGAAAACTTCAAATACGCTTCCTGCAGAAACTCCGGTGAATGGGTCAACTTGTCGTTGTTCTTTGCTGTCAGCGGTTTCTGCTGCGGGGTTCCCCGTTGCGGGAAATGTGGCAGAAAAAATAAGCATGGCCGACAATAGGAATAATTGAAATGTTTTCATGGTCAGAATCATTTAAGAGTGATTGTTAGTGATTGTTTTCGATGGTTATGCAATATTCAGACGTAAGACGGAGGAGTTGTCAAAAAGTTACAGGGATGAATAAAATCCACCCGGTTTTTTAAAAATAAGCTCAAAAAGTAGTAAGTTCGCATGGCAGATCATTCATTAACCTAAACCAATCACTATGTACAAACATTTTTTCCTTTTGATGATTGCTGCTTTTTTCATTGCTTCCTGCGGTCAGGCTCCCCGTGAAGCAACTGAGGAAGCAGAAACTGTAGAATTGCCACCACAGGAAAGGGCTTTTATGGACAACCTGGCAAGCCTTTGTGGTCAGTCTTTCCCCGGTGAGGAGGCCTACCTGGCCGAAGGACGCGATAGCTGGGACGGTGATTATGTCATGCATGTGACCCTTTGTGAGGAAGACAGGGTGCATATTCCATTCCACGTGGGCGAAGACCAGTCGCGGACCTGGATGTTTATTAACGAAGACGGCCGGCTGCGTTTCCGCCATGATCATCGTCACCCCGATGGTACTCCCGAAGATAATACGCTGTATGGCGGCTATTCCGACGGACAGGGCACTGCCTTCGAACAGCATTTCCCCAAGGATGACTATTCCAGGGAGCTTCTGGACGGACACTATGGCCGTGAATGGCGTGTGGTTCTTGATGAGGCGATGACCACCTTTTCATACAGGTTGCTGTATGATGGTGAGATCGTCTTCCAGGCGGACTTTGATCTGACAAACCCCTTATAGGGTCGGTCAGGAGGGGTCTTTCCCGGGCAGGTTATCTATGAGATGTTGAAGCCTGTATCCTGCACTGAGCGAATATTCAGTCAGTAACAATAAGAGGAGGAGGGCACGTCGCAGGAGCGACTGCGGGCTTCTCCTCTTTTTTTGTCCGTCTCTGGTGGTTAAGGATGAGAGACAACCCAGCGAAAACAGCCATTGAATCATTTGCTCAAACTGTTCTTTGCTGTAATAAAGGATTCCGTTATACTCGTTTACTCCCAGGTAGGTTCTGACAAATGGCTCAGCCAGCAGATCTTTGATGCGGGCGGCCTGTCCCTTCATGGCCGGATCCATTTCGGGCTTTAGGGCAGGCCGGCCCCTTGGGAGGTCAGCATGGGTAAAGTCAAACAATTCGTATCCGTGGCTGTGCAGAATTTTCAGCAGCCGGATGTCCCGGTCAATTTCGGCGTGGCTGCGTCCTGTTCTTTGCAGAACGTGGTGGAGCGGCCAGTCCAGCATCAGTTCGTCGAAAACATGCGTCTGCCATTCGCCTTTCCCGGCAGTTATAGCCAATGAATGGGTGGCCAGGCTGGCCAGCATCAGCATCCTGTTTTCCTGCATGGTGTTGCCGCTGCCAAGCACAAACAACGCTTCCGGTGATTGGAAATCAGTTTTTGCAAGCATTGGGGTGATCCATTCCGATCCCTTTTGCAGGGAACGAATGGTCTCAGGGATACCGGAAAACAGGTCCATAAAATAACCGGTTGCTTCCTCAGAATGATCTTCCTGATGTCCCTCTTTGAATGCAAGGCGTGCGAAAGAGGCATAGTTAGCCCGGAGCTGCTTTGTCGTAAGTTGTTCATCAAAGATTGCCTCAAAAGCCCTGTGAACCGGTGCCAGTTTTTGTCCGGCCAGCATTTTTCTTACGTCAGTTACACCTTCTCCCTTGTATTGCCGGTAAAATTGTTCAATGGCCCCATCCGGATCGTCCATCTCAGCAAAAGAAAGAAACACCCTGTACTCGAATCCCCGCAATGGCCAAAACAATCCTTCCCCGTGTACGTCACTGCCTTTGAAGAGGTATTGCTGCCCGGCTATTTGTTCATAAGCCACATAAAATTTCCGGTGGTCATTTTTAAAGTCCAGTGCATCCGCCAGGCTTATTCTGGTCATGTTTTTTCCGCTTCCTTCCGTGTCCAGCCTTGGTACAGACGTATGAATATGGCCATGGGCCATTTCATACTTGTTATTAAACAGCACCAGTGCTTTTTCATGGCCGTGCCGGTTGGAGTAGGCAAACACATTTTCATTGATCCTGCCCTCGTACTCCAGGTAGTCGTACAGCTGAAAATGCCTGACTTCGCTGAACAAATAACGCTTTCCGGTCAGCGGAAATATTTCCCTTTCATGTTTTTCGACCAGGCCCGGGTCGGGGTCTTCATGGTAGCGGGCATACCGGTACTCCATTCCATATTTTTCCGTAAAACCTTCAACCTGGCCGTGGGCAAACATGGGAAGTCCGGGAAGGGTGTTCATCATAACGCAAACCCCGAAATATTTATCCCCTGTTCCGAACTGTTGTATAGCGGTTTCCTCGTCCGGGTTACTCATGAAGTTCACATAGCGTTTCAGGATTTCCGGCTCAAATTCGAGGGTGTTGGTAATGAGATCCCTGTATTTTTCATTCTCCTCATTTTTAAGCATATGCATAAAGGCTGAATTGTACACCCTGTGCATCCCCAGGGTGCGCACAAAGTATCCCTCCATAAACCAGAAAGCCTCAGCCAGCAATAAGGTTTCGGGCAACTCAGCGTTGATTTTATCCACCACTTCACGCCAGAATTCCACAGGAAACAGCTCATCAAATGATTTTTTGGACATGGCATGATCGGCACGTGAAGGGATATCGCCCCCCGTACCCGGCCGGGGGTACCACAGCCTGGCAAAGTGTTTTTTGGCGAGGGTCATCGCGGCATCAAACCGGATGATGGAAAACTTCCCGGCCACATCGAAAATTTTCTGCATGACGGCTTCCCTCACCTCTGCCTTAAGCATGTCGAGCTGTGCGGTGTCGTTCCAGGGCATCATGGTACCGTCATTTCCGTGATAAATATAGCGAACGTCATTGTGTTGCCTGTCGATGCGCTGAAATACGACCGCTGCATCTGACTTGTTATAATAGCCGTCTTCGATACGGATCTCCACATGGGGGTGGTCAGAGAGGTTTTCACCGGTAAACCGGTAACCCGGGAAAGGAGGACTGGGCGATTGTATGAAGTATCCGGGATGCTCAATGACCCATTTGGAAAAGATTCCCGTATGATTGGGTACCATGTCACTGGCCAGCCTGATCCCCCTGTGCCGGGCTCTTTCATTGAGGTTTTGGTAGGCTTCATCTCCACCCAGGTCGGCGGCTATCTGATAGTCGTATAAAGCGTAAGCTGAGGCAATGGCATCCTTGTTGCCCATCCGGTGTTTGATCTTTCCGGATGCACTGCTTCTTTCCCATAAACCGATCAGCCATAAACCATTGAAATGTCTGTGGGTAAGTGCATCGAGTTCCTCATCCGGTATCTGGTCGAGGCGGGTGATGGCACGCTGATATTTTTTTGACAGCTGGTCCAGCCAGACATAGGTGTTTTTGGCCAGCAGAACAACCCGTGGCATCCAATGGGTATCTTCCGTAAATCGTTCTGTTTCTGCATATTCATCGGAAGCCCCGGTGGAGGCATCATACCCGGACTTCCCCAGTTGCATTGTCCCGCCTTTTTGTCCTGCTTTATAGGCAGGAACCATCGTTGGCGGGGGGCCACCGGGACCACCGGGAGTCAGGTCTTCTTTCATGAAATCCTTGCCCTGAAGAATCCTGGTTGCCATTTCGCCGGGAAGAATGTCTTTCCAGTGTTGCAGAATATAGTCAAGCTGCCTGCTCAGGTCATCAGGGAATTGCAGCAGCGGACCCCTGAGCAGAGAGATCACGTCGGTGTTATCCGGTCCATAGGGTGGCTGGGTTGCAAAAAAAACTTCCAGCTCTTTTATCAGTCTCTCAAAGTCGTTTCTTAAGCTGAGATAATGCTTGTCAAAAAGGAGCCTGATTTTCTTACTGGCGCGGTTTTCGTTGTTGAGCGATAAAAGCAGGGCCTCCTCCATGCCAGCATGGAGCAAAGGCCGGTTTTTTTGTGAACCATTCAGGTATTCCTCAGCCGATATGCTGCCATTATAGACAGGGGCTGGAGGGAAGGTCCGGACAAAATCGGACAACACCTCATTCAGCATTTTGTCCCCAAGGCGCTCTTTCAGAAAATTTTCTGCCTTCTTAAAAACGTCTTTGTTGACAACTTCGGCATATTGCTTCAGCACGACATGGTACACTTCATGGATCAGCCCGGCAGCATACAACTCGCCTGCATAAATCTGCTGTGCCGGACTTCTGTCTTTATTAAGCAAGAAGACCAGTTTTCTAACTGCCGCGGGATTGGAGAAAATGAAACGGCCATCGCTCGAAAAAAGGGCCTCATCAAGCTTATACTTGTCTCTTATGCCCTTATAAAGATGCATTTCCGGAAATATTGGAGCCATTGCATCCGTGGTTTTGTCAGAGCGCATAGTCGTCAGGTTTTTAGAACATGGACAATATCAGCAGGCTGGTAAAAGGTACGGTAAAGTTATCCAGCCCTTTAGAGCTGAAAGCTTCTACCAGGGTCGCCCCAAGAGCTACGCATAATGCGGCAAGAGTGTCGTGGGTGCTGAAGTTCCCCACAAACCAGTGCAGGACAAATACAGAAATGATCAAAGCCGAAATAAAAAAAATGGAAGTACCCAGATAGGTTTTGTTAAGTGTAAGCCTGCGAATGATGATCTTTTTCAGCGCCGGCCCGTAATGCATACCTGTCAGCCCTGCCAGGGAGTCGCTGACGCCCATGATCAGAATGGGGATGATGAAAAGTTTGGCATCATTGAGCCATACAGAAACAGAAAAAGCACCGGTAATGGCCAGGGGCAGGAGTACACCGCCGTACGTCTGCCTTGTGACCCCGTTGATCGACATCAGCAGTTTTTTTCTCTTGGCGATGACCATGACCAGGAAAAAGATGATGCCCATTGCCAGTACATAGCCGTAGGAGTCATAAATCAGCGGAAAGGTCAGGGCAAGCAGGGATGCTGCACTGTGGGCAAATTTTCTGGTGTATTCCGTGCGTACTTTCAGGATCGCGTGCAGGATCTCTCCGGTGGCAAGGATGGCCATGAAGGCCAAGCTGTATAAAATGGTAAAGAATAGCTCCTGGCTCATGATAAAAAAATGTTTAATACAAACACAGCGGCACCTCCCGGTAATAAACTGTCAAACCTGTCAAGGAATCCGCCATGCCCTGGCAATGACTGCCCAAAGTCTTTTACCTTGTATTGACGTTTGAAATAGGATGCCAGAAGATCCCCGGACAAGGCAAATATAATGATGATTGCTGCAATAAACAAGGCGGTTTCCCACCCTCCCCCTGTCAGCTCACGGGTCAGGATGGCTGTAATGATGGCTATGGCTGAGCCTCCGGCCACTCCTGAGATGGTTTTTCGGGGGCTTACCGATGGAATGAGTTTTCTGCCGCCCAGCAACTGTCCGCTAATCTGACTGAATGCATCGAAAACCGCTACCACGATGACTGTAAAAAAAAGTAATGGCTGATCAAGGAAAGTGAAAAACAGGAAGGGGATTGCCAGCAGTGTGTAACAGCCAAGGGAAATTCCGAGAAAACGGGCGTGTTGTTGTTTTTTATTTTTTCGTGCCGTGTTATATAGTTCGATGTAACCTGCAGCGGCGATCAGGATTCCCGCCAGGCTGAAAAAAGGAGGACCGAAATAGATGCTGCCGTAAAGGATCTGGATAATCACGAAATAGGTGCCAAATTTGATCCAGGTCTCCTTCTTCTCTTTCGTTGTTTTATTCCTGCTGACCAGGGCAAAGGCGATGGCTCCGATGACGAAGTATGCCAGTATGATTTGATAGATCAGTCCTTCCATAAAAAGGGCTTAGTCTGTTTTGCCGGGAGCCGGTCTTCTGTGTTTTTTTTCTTTCAGCACCCAGTACAGTCCTTTGGCGTTGGATTGCATTTCAGGGATAATCAGCTGAATGATTATATGTTCCAGGAAAGCCAGTATGCCCCAGGCTACCATGAAATAGTAAAACGGTGTGTTAAACCCGAAAGCAAAAAGGATCACAAAAAACGTCCCCTGTATGTAGCCGCCAATTTTCCATGAATAAAGGTGCAGGCTGGGAAAGCGACCGAATTTGATCACGGAAAGACCCAGTGCCACGATCAGCAGACCGATGAATGTGGAAAAACTAACCACATGCGGTGCGAAGTCCGCCCGTTTAAACATCCAGATTCCGAGGAAAACAAGGAAATAAGTCCCAATATCTGCGATGGAGTCAAGCTTGGCCCCGAATTCCGTTTGCTGTTTTAACAGTCGGGCCAGGATGCCGTCCAATACGTCACTGACAAGATTAATGACGATCAGTACGGCAAATGCAGTTTCATAGCCTGCCATGGCCAGATAAAAAATGAGGGGGAAAGCCAGTAACCTGTAAAAGGATACGGCGTTTGGTATGTTTATTTTGTCCTTAAT
>SKUN01000074.1 GCA_007129945.1 Bacteroidales bacterium | reverse complement strand
CTTCTTTGCCCATATGGAGGAGATAGATCTTTGCTGGAGGCTTCAAAACAAGGGGTACCGTATTGCGGTTTGTCCCGCTTCCACGGTTTATCACCTGGGCGGGGCTTCTCTTCCGGGTTCCAGCCCCAGGAAAACCTTTCTGAACTTTCGCAACAGTTTATGGATGCTGGCCAAAAACCTGCCTGCCCGAAAATTTTATCCCTGGTTACTGATTCGTCTGGCACTGGACGAAATCGCCATAGCGAGATTCCTGATTCAGGGACGTTTAGGGAGCAGCATGGCCGTGATTCGTGCACAGCTGGCCTTCTGGGTCAGGTTGCCCGGGCTCCGCAGACAAAGCCGCGGAAGTAAATCCCTGCCAGCTGCCTTATACCGAAAAAGCATCGTGGTGGATTTTTATTTTCGCGGGAAAAAACGATTCTCAGATTTGTTCTTAAGTGCTTCCAGTGCCAGACGATAGCTCTCCGGCCCGAATCCTGAGATGCTGCCGATGCAGTACGGAGCAATATATGAGTTGTGCCGAAACGCTTCCCTGGCAAATACATTGCTGAGATGTACCTCAATCACGGCTGTGCTGATGGCCCGGATGGTGTCTCCAAGGGCAACAGAAGTGTGGGTATAGGCCCCGGCATTCAGGATAATGCCATCGTACTTCCCATCTGCTTCCTGGAGTCGGTCAATAAGCTCTCCCTCAATATTGCTTTGAAAAAAATCGATGGAAATTGTGGGGAAATGACCCTGCAGGGTCTCCATGACTTTATCAAAAGATTCACCGCCATATATATCGGGCTCTCTTTGGCCCAGCAGGTTCAGGTTTGGTCCGTTTATGATCAGTGCTTTCATTTGTCGCCTCCTTACATTATTCAACCGGTACAGGTGCTTCTTTACATGGGGCAAATGCTTCCCGGTGTTGCTTTATTGCTGGTATGGCTGGCTTCAGGCATCCTGGGTTCTTTCTTCATGCCTTGTGCAAACATCCTGCCTTGTACAGGCATCGTTGTGCAAAATACGTTTTTTCCCTGAAAGTCCAAAGTCTCCAATATGGGGTGTTTGCGGTTTGATACACTCATTTCTGAAAATTGCGTATCTTTGTACCGCTTATCTACAAATAGGGGTGCCCAAAACAAACGGGCTGAGATCAAACCCATTGAACCTGATCCGGGTAATGCCGGCGAAGGGAGGGAGGACAAACAAATGACGGCTTTTTACTCCTATTTGCCGTTGATTGTTTAACAATAATTACAAATTAAAATTATGCGAAAAATTGCAATGCTGCTGGCATTTTGCCTTGTAGCGCCTTTGTATGCGGCCGGACAGTATACTGTCAGCGGCCGGGTTGTGGATGAGGTGAATGATCACGCCCTCCCGGGCGCCCATGTGGTGCTAAAAGGAAGTTTTAAGGGAGTTTTTACAGATCGTGACGGACGGTTTGTTCTGCAGAACCTGGAAGCAAATGAGTATGTGATCGAGGTCAGCTTTATGGGATATGAGCCCAGGGAGCTGGAGGTCATTGTGGAAAACGACCTGAATCTTGATGTTTACCTTGAACCCGGTGCAAGGCTCACAGAGGAAGTGGTGGTCTCGGCCTTGAGAGCCGGGGGGCGAAACCCTGTGACTTATACCAATTTGGATGCGGATGCACTGGCTCCGAAAAACCTCGGACAGGATCTCCCCATGCTGCTTTCACAGACCCCTTCCCTGATCACAAGTTCGGATGCAGGTTCAGGCGTCGGGTATACCTGGATGAATATCCGCGGAAGCGATCAGTCCCGCATTAATATAACAATGAACGGCATTCCCCTGAACGACCAGGAATCACATGGCGTTTGGTGGGTGAACATGCCTGATATTGTGTCGTCGGTTGACAATCTTCAGGTGCAGCGGGGCGTGGGGCTCAGCACTCACGGAGCCGGAGCTTTCGGGGCTTCTATCAACCTGCAGACTACAGCTTTGCGTGATGAGGCTTATGCAGAGATCAATTCTGCAGCCGGATCATTCAACACCTTCAAGAATACCGTAAGCTTCGGCACCGGGCTGATGAATGATAAATGGGTGTTTGACGGCCGGTTGTCCAGCATTGACTCAGACGGTTACGTAGACCGGGCCTCAGCTGACCTGAAGTCCTTTTATCTCTCGGGTGGTTATCATGGCGACAATACGGTGATAAAAGGAATTGTTTTTTCCGGTAAAGAAACCACTTACCAGGCATGGTATGGTGTTCCTTCCGGCAAAATTGAATCTGACAGAACATTTAACCCGGCCGGGATGTATGAAGATACTGAAGGGATTGTTCGTTTTTATGACAACGAGACTGATAATTATCAGCAGGATCATTACCAGCTGCATATTTCCCGGAATATCACCTCCGGGCTGGTGGCAAGCACCTCATTGTTTTATGTATACGGCCGGGGGTATTATGAGCAATATCGTGAAAACGAGCGATTCAGCCGATACGGTCTTCCTGCGGTTGAGGTCGGGGATGAAGTAATTGACAGAAGTGACCTTGTTCGCAGGCGCTGGCTCGACAACGATTTTTACGGACTTACCTATTCGCTGAACTATAACAATTACGAAGGATTGGAATTGGTGTTCGGAGGCGGGTACAATGAATATGACGGCGATCACTTCGGGGAGATCATATGGGCCCGCTATGCCCCGCATGCCGATATTCGTGACCGGTATTATGATAACAACGGGTTCAAGAAAGATTTCAATACTTTCGCAAAGGCTTCCCTTGAGGTGTTGCCCAACGTGCATGCCTTTGCTGACCTGCAGTACAGGTATGTGTCCTATAGTTTTCTGGGGCAGGCCTGGGTGCATGAGGAAGTGGTTCCCCTGCAGCAAAAAGCCCGGTTTAACTTTTTCAACCCCAAAGCGGGGGTTTCCTGGGAGATCAATCCGGCCAACACCATGTATGTTTTTGGTGGCATAGGCAACAGGGAGCCGGTCCGGCGCGATTTTACTGAATCTTCGCCCGACAGTCGCCCTACCAATGAAACATTGAGGAATATCGAGCTAGGGTACGAATACTCAGGGAAACAGAGCAAAATGGGTGTTAATTTTTACCTGATGGACTATGACAACCAATTGATACTTACTGGCGAGATCAATGATGTGGGTGGGTTTTCACGCACCAATATCGAAGATAGTTATCGATTGGGGGTTGAGTTGGAAGGGGCATACAGGCTGAACGAAAAGCTTGACTGGTCGGGAAACCTGACCCTCAGCAGGAATAAGATTGCACACTTTGAAGAATATTCTGACAAATATGATGCAAACTGGAACTGGATCGGATATGATGTCCGCACCTATGAGGATACCGATATTGCCTTTTCTCCTTCGGTGATCGGTGCAAGCACATTGCGCTTTACACCAGTTGACAATCTTTCATTGTCGCTGGAGGGCAAATATGTGGGGGATCAGTATGTTGACAACACCATGGATCCTGACAGGAAACTGAATGCCTATTTTGTCAATGATCTCAGACTGAATTACTTCCCGGATGCACCGTTTTTCCGTGAGCTGGAAATAGTCCTGCAGGTAAATAATTTGTTTGATGTGACCTACGAGACCAATGCCTGGGTATATAAGGGTGTCGTTGGTGATCAGGGCCTTATTTCCATCGATGACGGTTACTTCCCGCAGGCGGGCAGGCATTTTATGGCCGGATTGAACCTGCGGTTTTAGTAAATGCATGCAAACTGTATGCAAAATAAACCACCACATAGTGCTAAAGTGTGTAAAAACTTTTAACTTTGATGGTGGTTTTTTATCGTCATGGACTTTGCCCATTGAGGCGATGATATTGAGGCGATGATAAAACCGGAGGTTTGAAGCTCAATTGTTTAAAACAACAAATAATAATTTTATCCGAAATGTCTGCCAGTTCTGTTTTATTGATTGATGACGATCCGGTGGTTCGCTCTCTTGCATCCGGGATTTTGAGAAAAAAAGGGTACGAAGTATTTGTGGCCAAAACCGGCGAAGAAGGGTTGCGCCTGGTGGAGACGCGTAACCCTGACATGGTGATTACTGATTTTCAAATGCCGGGGATGTCGGGGATTGAAGTAGTAGAAGCCATTAAACGCGTTGATCCGCATATTCCTGCCATTGTCCTTACCGCTTATGGCGATACTGCACTGACCATTGAATCGATCCAGGCCGGGGCATTTGATTTTATTGAGAAGCCGATAAATCCCCGGGAGTTGCTTGAAACGGTAAAAAGCGGACTGGAAACCGTGGCTGCTTCCAGGAAAGCCCATGACCTGGCACCCGAAAGCCAGGCAGACAAATCACATTATAACCTGGTGGTGGGTAAGACCCCTGCCATGCGGGAGTTGTTCAAAACGGTCGGTCGTTTGTCACAGAGTCGCATGAATGTAATGATTAGCGGTGAAACCGGCACGGGTAAGGGCCGTTTTGCACAGCTGATTCATAATGTCAGCCCCAACAGCGATGCTCCCCTTGTGTACTTTAATTGCCGGAAGCTTGATGAATCCGGTGACCATCCGGGGGTAGACGGCCACGTTCCTGACCATCTGCATGAACTGCTGGTTAAGAAGTACAGGCAGGCCGACAATGGCAGCCTGATAATGGATGAAATTGGTATGCTTCCGCTGGAAATGCAGCACACATTGCTGGACATTTTGAATGAACAATTCCACGAAGAGAGTTCCGGGCAACCGGCCCGGCCCCGGATTATTTCTCTTACAACTGGCTATGCCGGTGAAAAAGTAAGAGAGGGAAAGTTTCTGCAGGAACTTTATTATAATTTGAATGTCTTTTCTTTACAAATTCCACCTTTGCGCAGGAGAAAAGAAGATATTCCTGAGCTTGTAAAGAATCTTCTGCCCGAGCTCAATGCGGAGCTTGGCAAAAATGTGGGCCGGATCGGCGAGGGCGTTATGTCTTACCTGCAGGCTTACGACTGGCCTGGTAATGTGAGGGAGTTAAAAAACATTCTTATGCAGGCCCTGGCACTCTCATATGGAGAGGTTCTTGAGAAGAAATACATCCATATTCTTGACGGTGTCACAGAGAAAAATGTTCGCGAAACTTCCGAGGAACGCGGGTCTGTGAGCATTGCAGAAGTGGAAAAAGAGCATATCGCTCATGTATTGGGGGTTACCAGCTGGAATAAGCAGGAGGCTGCACGTATCCTGGGGATTACCAGGCCCACATTGAATGCCAAAATAGAGAAGTATGGATTAAGCAGGTAAGTGCCCCGTATCTTTCCTTCCTGACACGCCAGATGTAAGAATTTTTACATCTGGCGTGTTTTTTTATGGCAATACGGATAAAAAATACCTGACATTAAGCTTTTTATCTAAAAAAACGAAAAAAATTATCAAAAAAATTGGTATTGAACCAAAAAATTTACTACATTTGATTAGATGCTAACAGAGGGCGTAAAAAAAATTAACATGCATTGGTATCCTGTCACCGGTTTATTATTGCTTCTTTGTCTTCTGACCCAATCGGAAGTACACGGGCAAGCCAGTTCCAGCGTGGGGTACACCATTGTTGTGCATGAGCGCGTATCTGCAGGAGAGTTCAATGATGCTGAACCTATGTACGCTGCGTTACCTCGTGATACTGATGCTGACTTTCATTCGCAGGACATGGATACTGAAAGCGGATCCCCTGAAATAAAAATGTATATGGAAGTTGCCGGGGAATCAAAGCTGTCCCCGGGCAATGACCTGCTCAATGCCGGCATTGAGCAGGCCGGACTACAACAGTACCTTGACCCGGGAAAAGCTTCGTCATCAATCTCTTCTGAAACGCCCGAAAATGCAGCCAGAACCCCGCAGAGCAATGCCGACGGATCAGGCGCTTACCGCATCGTAATGGAATATAACTGACCTTCAGTTTTCCAACTGTCTGAGTTATTCGGATTGCCTGTGCACCGCATAGCCCCGCCATTTATCCAGCACTTGCCGCATATCCTCAGCAAGCGCTGAATCGAAGTACATGTACTCTCCACTGACAGGATGTGTAAAGCCAAGGGTTTTGGCATGAAGGGCATGCCTGGGCATCAGCTTGAAACAATTATTTACAAATTGTTTGTATTTTGTGTAGGTGGTGCCTTTCAGGATCTGATCCCCTCCATAAGTGGCATCATTCAATAAAGGATGCCGGATATGTTTGAAATGTGCCCTTATCTGGTGGGTTCTGCCGGTTTCCAGCCTGCATTCCACCAGGCTCACATACCTGAACCTTTCCAGTACCTTATAATGCGTGATCGCCTGTTTTCCATAATCGCCTTCCGGAAACACATCCATCACCTTCCGGTTTTTCAGGCTGCGCCCGATATGACCGGTAATGGTCCCTTCATCCTCCTCAAAATCGCCCCATACAATGGCATGGTAGATGCGGTCAATTTTCCGGTCGTAAAATAATTTTGCCAGCCTTGTTTGTGCCAGTTCGGTTTTGGCCACCAGGAGCAAGCCTGAAGTGTCCTTATCGATCCTGTGTACCAGGCCTGGTTTGACCTCTTCATCGTTCTGCCTGGGGAGATTTTCAAAATGATAAACCAATGCATTGACAAGTGTGCCTGTATAGTTTCCGTATGCCGGATGCACGACCATTCCCGCCTTCTTGTTCACGATGACCAGGTGCTCATCTTCATACACGATATTCAGGGGGATTGGCTCGGGAATCAGCTCAATTTCCCTGGGCGGATGGGCCATTACGATGCTGATCCGATCGCCCGGTTTTACTTTGTAATTGGGCTTTACAGCCTCGTCGTTTACAAGGATATTGCCTGCTTTCGCCGTGTTCTGGATCTTGTTGCGGCTGACATTCTCAATTTTTCCCTGCACATATTTATCGATACGCAGCAGTCCCTGGCCTTTATCCACCTCAAAGCGATGATGTTCATAAAGGTCCTGTTCTTCATTTTCATTTTGGGGGTTATCCGGGTCATTTTGAAAATTATCCGGCGATATGGGGGTATATTCCTGGTTCGTCATTTTTACCGTGAAATAATAAAACGGGTGGTCATTTGTTGGTTTCCGTATTCGTCCACTACCCTGAGGATATACAAGCCGTTGCTGTAACCGGTGATGTCCAGTGAGGGCACATACGGGCCTGAGTGGATCAATCTCCCGTGCGTATCAAATACCCGGAGTAACTTGCCCTGTTGTGGCCCGTCGAAGCCTTTTGCGCGGATCTCAAGCCGGGGCCCGCGGGCCGGGTTGGGATATACGGTGAGGTCGTTCTCCAGGTTTTCCGGATCCCTGATGCCGGTAATGGTCTCTCTTTTAACCACCGGCCTGATCATGATGGCGCCGTCT
>SKUN01000133.1 GCA_007129945.1 Bacteroidales bacterium | reverse complement strand
GAGAATGGGGTGCATCTGGATGCAAAACAGGGCACGGCCAAAGAAACCGGGACCGGGCTGGGTGTGCTTTTGTGCCGGGAGTACATTGCCCGCCACGGCAGCCGGTTATCCGTTGACAGTGAGCCCGGGAAGGGGAGTTGTTTTGCTTTTGAACTGCCGGCGAGCCCGCAATAACTTGTTTCGTGTCCCTATTCAGAACCAATAAAAATTTATCTTGTCGGCCGGGAAAATGCCGGATTGTTTGGATGCTATTTAAAACTGTTTTACTTTAGTCTTTTTGATCATCATTGAGCAGCGAAAGGTTGCATTGACAAGAAACGGATATGTTTTTTATAGGCCTGTTTTCTTCTTTTTTCCCCTGGTTAATACTGGTTGTAGTATATTCTTTCAGTTTTGGCCTGTATTATGTTTGCTCCAGTGACAGGCAACCGGGGGAAGAGGAAGACAACGGGGATAAGATCACTATTCACCCGGGTCATTCAGCGCAGGAAGCGGCGGAATCCGTCCTTTCTTATGAAGCTTATATTTACCAGCAGGACGAATGCGGTCAGGAGTCTGCGATCGCTGATTCACCGGATGAGCATCTGGCTGTACCCTTGAGATCCGGTTTGGATGACGAGTCTTCTTCCGGAGGTATAACCCCAGGATCCGGTGTTGTGATTTTTTCCGGTGCCCGCAAAACCACCCAGTCTTCTTCAAAAGCACCGGATGACTTTATCCATCATCCTGACTTTTTATTATTTTCCCGTCCTCCTCCATTGTACTGACTTTCTCCCGAATCTTGCATTCATATATGGGGCCTGTGTAGTTGCAATGCCCGGGTAACCGTTTATGCGATCATGCCTTGATTTATTCATTTTTTCTGCAAATGATATGATTGGTGTTGTAGGGATCAGTCACAGAACTGCCACCCAGGACGTGCGTCAGCTTTTCAGTCTCGGAGGTGAGGAAGCCGCTTCATTTGCCAGGCTCATTCTCCGTAAGACAAAGATTTCAGAAATCATACCGGTTTCCACCTGCCACCGTACAGAGCTGTATTATTATCATGAAAGTGAACCCTGTGACAATAAGCCCGGCAAAGAACTGGTCAGTTTACTTGCTGAGTTCAGACAGGTTTCGGGTGATTATGCAGGGTTCTTTTATGAATATTCAAACCTGGAGGCTGTAAAGCACCTTTTCCGTGTTATTTCCGGGATGGACTCAGTGGTAATCGGAGAAGATCAGATCGTGAAACAGGTAAAGGACTCCTATGCCTTATGCCGGGAGAACGATACAGCGGGTGCAGTCCTGATGCGGCTTTTTCAGAAATCTTTTGAGGCCGGCAGCCGGGCCCGTTGTGAAACCAACCTCCAGCGTGGTCCTGCTTCACTGAGTAAGGTTGCAATCGACCTGTGCCGCAATACCTGTCCTGATCTATCCAAAAAGAACATTCTCCTTATCGGCTCGGGGGAGACCGGACGGCTGGCACTTCATTATCTTGTGAAGCAAGGAGTCCGTGAAATTGTCATCTCGAATCGTACCCTTGCACATGCGGAGGCATTGGCGCGTGAATATGGTGCCGGGGTTGTGCCTTTTGAACAATTCAGGGAGGTTCTTCCCCAAAGTGACATAGTCATTACGGCAACAGCTGCCCCGGGTTACATAATCAATAATACCGATATCATTCAGCCAGGAATGAACGATTGTGGCAGAACACAATTGCTTATTGATTTATCTGTGCCAAGAAATATCGACCCCTCTGTGGCTGCTTTGGAAGGTGTCCGTTTATTGGGTGTTGATGACATACAGCCTGTGATTGACTCTGCTTTTGCCCAGCGGAAAGCCGGAATTCAACATGCAGAGAAAATCATTGATGAAGTAGCCGGAACATATATGGAATGGTATGACAGTCTTGTGTTGCGTCCTTTAATCCGGGCCATTAAGCAAAATCTGCGGAAAATCAG
The DNA here is from genome assembly GCA_007129945.1 of Bacteroidales bacterium. Lineage (GTDB taxonomy): Bacteria > Bacteroidota > Bacteroidia > Bacteroidales > UBA7960 > PUPG01. The sequence goes on along the minus strand of SKUN01000133.1, from coordinate 5,422 downwards.
GGAGGATGAACTGGATATTTACAAACAACTTGAAGACCAAAATAAACTGGATGTGATAGAAGAATACACCGACCGGATTGCGCAAAAATATGCGCGCGTCTTCATCAGGAACCTGCGGGATGCATTCAGTAAGAATCCTTCTGCCCGGTCGCTGGAACTGGTCAATGAAATATTTAAGAGCAATGAATAGAAAGACAGTAAAAATCGGAAGCAGGGGAAGCCGGCTTGCCCTGTACCAGGCAGAGCGGGTACAGGAAAAGATCGCTGACCTGGTTCCTGAGGTTGATACGGAGATTGAGGTGATCAAAACAAAGGGGGATAAGATCCTTGATGTGGCTTTGTCAAAGATCGGAGACAAAGGACTGTTTACCAAAGAACTTGAAAAAGCCCTGGATTCGGGGGAAATAGATATGGCCGTACACAGTCTGAAAGATCTTCCGACCGCTTTGTCTTCCGGATTTGCCGTGGGGGCAGTGCTTGAGCGGGGTGATTTCCGGGATGCCTTCGTGAGTTTAAACGGCAAGAAGTTGCATGAATTCAACAGCAGCGACAGGATAGGTACTTCCAGCCTCAGGAGGAGGGCCGGTTTGTTGCATCTGAACAGTAAGCCGCAGATTGTGGATATCCGGGGCAATGTGCAGACCCGGCTGAGAAAAATGGAAGAGGGCCTTTGTGAGGCGACGGTGATGGCTGTGGCAGGTCTACAGCGAATTGGTCTTGACAGCTACATCACAGCGATTTTCCCTCCGGATCTTTTTATCCCGGCAGTCAGCCAGGGGATCATTGCGGTGGAAACACGCGTCAATGATCCCTATATGCAATCATTGTGTGACAGGATCAGCCATCCGCCTACGTGGCTTGCTGCAAGGGCTGAAAGGGCTTTTCTGAATACCCTGGAAGGCGGCTGCCAGATTCCTGCGGGGTGTTATACGGAAACCGGAGAATCCACTTTTTCGATCACTGGTTTTGTGGCATCGCCCGACGGACAACTCTATATCAGGGACCGGCTGAGTGGTCATCCCGCGGAAGCGGAAGCCCTGGGGAGGAAATTGGCTGAAAAGCTTCTCCGGCAAGGCGGGGATCAGATTCTGGAAAAAATCAGGAATGAATGAATCAGGAATGAATGCATCAAGGTTGAATGCATCAGGGCCGACTAATGGAATATGGTAAGTTATGCTGAAAGGAAAAGTATTTGTTTCAACAAGGCCTGCAGGAAGGTCGGAAAAACTGAAGGAGCTGATTGCCGGGCAGGGTGGCAAAATGCTGGAAATGCCCATGATTGAGATCCGTAAAGCTGAGTTAACCGACGAAGAGAAACGGATTTTTGCCGGGATTGACAGCTTCGACTGGGTCGTGTTCACCAGTTCAAACAGTGTGCAGCACTTTTTTGCCAGGCTGAAGGAACAAACGGGGAGTTTCCGTTTGCCGGCACAAACCAGGGTGGCTGTGATCGGAAACCCGACGGCCTCGGCCCTGGAGGCATACGGTTGCTCTGCGGACTATATCAGCAAGGACGGAACGGGTGAGGGTTTTGCCGCAGAGCTCAGGGAGGCCTTCAGCGGAAAAGGCTGCCATGTATTGTTCCCGGCCGGGAACCTGGCGCGCGGAACCATTGCCGGCACCCTCCGGGATACGGCCGGTGTGACCAGGGTCAATGTATATCAGACGGTGATGCCGTGCAGCATTGACCAGGAAGTTTTGCAACGGGTCATTGAAGGGCGTTATGACATGCTCATTTTCACCAGTAAATCAGGGGTTGAGAATTTTTGCCGGGTTGCGGACGGCAAGGTTGACCTGCAGACTTTGAAAATCGCCTGTATTGGCCCTACCACGGCCGGGGTAGTTACACAATACGGTATCCGGCCACTGGTCGTTGCCTCTGAAATGCATTCGGAAGGGATTGCAGAAGCGATCCTGGATTATTACCACGGACAATCAAAAATAACCGAATAATGAAATTTCCAGACACAAGACTGCGACGTTTAAGGAAATCAAGTGTAACCCGCGATATGGTGCGGGAAACCACACTCACAAAGGATTCTTTGGTCATGCCTTTGTTTGTAACGCACGGCCACAATGTCCGCAACCCGGTGGAATCGCTGCCCGGCAATTACCAGCTTTCGGTGGACCAGTTGGTGGAATACTGCAAAGAACTGGCCGGGAAAGGGGTACGGTCTGTATTGCTTTTTGGTATTCCGGCGCATAAGGACGAGACCGGCGATGTGGCCTGTGACCCGGACGGGATCATTCAACGGGCGATCCGGGCACTGAAGAAAGAGGTGCCGGAACTGTTTGTCATTGCGGATGTGTGTAATTGTGAATACACGGTGCACGGGCATTGCGGAACCATTGTCAACGGGGATGTGGATAACGATTCAACCGTGGATACACTTGTGAGGCAATCACTTTGCCTGGCGGAAGCCGGGGCGGACATGATCGCGCCCAGTGATATGATGGACGGCCGGATCGGAGCCATCAGGCAGGCGCTTGAGCGGAAAGGGTTTCATGATCTTCCGCTCATGGCCTATTCAGCCAAATATTCTTCCGCGTTTTACGGCCCTTTTCGTGAAGCGGCCCAAAGTGCCCCTTCGTTCGGAGATCGCGCCACTTATCAGATGGACCCTGCCAATAAACGGGAGGCCATGCGTGAAGTGGCTCTGGACATTGAAGAGGGAGCGGACATTGTAATGGTGAAACCGGCACTGAGCTACCTGGATGTGATCAGCGAGGTGAAAAACAACTTCAATATCCCGGTGGCTGCCTACAATGTAAGCGGAGAGTTTGCGATGGTCAAGGCTGCCGCCCTGAATGGCTGGATTGATGAGAAAAGGTTGGTGCGTGAGATCCTGACCTCCATCCGGCGGGCAGGTGCGGATATTATTATCTCTTATCATACCCAGGAAATTATCTCAGAACTCTAATCAGAAAATATTGTTTTTATGTTGAAGAACAAAAGTATCGAAGCATTTAATCGTGCATTGAAAAGTATTCCCGGAGGGGTGAACTCCCCGGCAAGGGCATTCAAAAGTGTGGGTACCGAACCGCTTTTTATTGAGAAAGCCGGCGGATCGCGGGTGTATGACATAGACGGGAACTCGTTTATTGATTATGTGGGTTCCTGGGGGCCGATGATACTGGGGCATGCACATCCTGAAGTGATCCGGAGGCTGCATGAGGTGGCTGCGAAGGGTACCAGCTTTGGTGCACCGACCCTGGGAGAAGTTGAACTGGCTGAGCTGATCTGTGAAATGGTCCCGTCCATTGAGCGGGTCAGAATGGTCAATTCCGGAACGGAAGCCACCATGAGTGCCCTGCGTCTTGCCCGGGGCTATACCGGCCGCGATATGGTGATGAAGTTTGAAGGCTGCTATCACGGGCATGGCGACAGTTTTCTGATCAAAGCCGGTTCGGGCGCCCTGACTTACGGGGAACCGGATTCTCCCGGTGTGACTAAGGGGACGGCTGCCGATACACTTACAGCGGGTTTCAATGACACGGCCTCTGTGGAGGAATTGTTTAAATCGCATGGTGACAAACTGGCTGCGGTGATCCTGGAGCCGGTGACTGGCAACATGGGGGTGATTGAACCGGAAGGGGGGTTTATCCGGACTCTCAGGGATCTGTGCACCAGGTACGGGGTGGTATTGATCTTTGATGAGGTGATGACGGGGTTCCGGCTTGCCAGGGGCGGGGCCCAGGAGATTCTGGGCGTTTACCCGGACCTGACCACACTGGGAAAAGTGATCGGAGGCGGATTGCCCGTCGGGGCATTCGGCGGAAAAAAAGAGATCATGGATCATTTGTCGCCATACGGGCCGGTTTACCAGGCGGGTACGTTGTCGGGCAATCCCATGGCCGTGGCTGCAGGACTGACCACCCTCCGGAAAATCAATGAGAGCGAATTGTTTTTTGCTCAACTTGAGCAAAAATCGGCCTTGCTGGAGGAAGGAATCCTTGCCGGTCTTGAAAATTCCGGTATACCGGGCGTGGTGAACCGGGTCGGTTCGATGTTCACACTTTTCTTTACCGGATCCGCCAAAGTGTCTTGCTTTGAGGATGTGGCGGCCTGTGACGGTGAAACATTTGTTCGTTTTTTCAACTATTTACTGGAGGAAGGAATTTATATGGCGCCTTCCCAGTTTGAGGCCGGTTTTGTTTCTGCGGCCCATACGGAAGAAGACATAGAGGAGACCACGGAAAAAATTGGCAGGGCCCTCGTGCGGCTCAGTAAATAAATGACCCATGAAACAACACAAACAGCACAACCCGGGTGAATCTATCCTGTTGCGGGCCATGGCCGGTGAAAAAACATCACGCCCGCCCTTTTGGTTCATGCGTCAGGCGGGCAGAGTCCTTCCTTCTTACCGGCGCCTGAAGCAGCAATATTCTTTGTGGCACATGATGAACTCCCCGGAGCTGGGGGCACAGGTCACCCTGCTCCCGATCGAAGACCTGGGAGTGGATGCCGCCATATTGTTTTCCGATATCCTGATGGTACCCCATGCCATGGGAATGGGTTTTGATTTTACAGAGAAAGGCCCCGTGTTTTCTTCCCCGCTGGCAGAAAGCGATGACCCCATGGCCCGTCTGGATCCGGATCCGTCCCGTCTGGACTTTGTGTACAAAATTATTGACCGGGTGATTGCCGATAAGCCTGCTTCTGTTCCCCTGATCGGCTTTTGCGGGGGTCCGCTGACAGTCATGTGCTATATGATTCAGGGCCTGGGCAGGGGATCGGATTTCCCGCAGGCGGCCAGGTTCATTTATGAAAACAAGGCGGTGGCCAAAAGGCTGATTGAGGCGGTGACGGAAGTTTCTGTGGAGTATGCGAAAACACAGATCCAGCACGGCATTGACGTGTTTCAGCTCTTTGATACGCACGCCGGCCTGCTCCCCGTTGATCTGTATAATGAGCTGTTTATGCCGTCGGTGAAACAGATCAGCAGGGCGGTGCGGGATCTGGATGTGCCCTTCATCTTCTTCCCCAAAGGCCTCGGCGTGGGGATGGAGATGATCAACCCTGATGTGTGTGACTGGCTCAGTGTTGACTGGCAGGTTCCCCTTGACCGGGCCCGCAAAATGGTTCATCCGGAGATCGGGCTGCAGGGCAACATGGATCCGAGGCTGTTGTACGCAAGCCAGGAGGAAATTGCCCGGAAGCTGGAGACCTTTATAGATTTCGGAAGGAAAAACCATAACTGGATTTTCAACCTGGGTCATGGTTTCATCAAAGACACTCCTTACGACAATGCCAGGTTTATGGCCGACTGGATCCGGAATGCGGACTGGCAGCGATAGAAACGGGCCGCATTCGGGCATTTTTTTGCATCCATAATTGAAAAATCTGATGGAAGAGCGGATATTACAAAAATATGATACGCCGGTGCCCAGGTACACCAGTTATCCTCCGGCAAATTACTTC
>SKUN01000101.1 GCA_007129945.1 Bacteroidales bacterium | reverse complement strand
CTGTCCATTTTACTCAGTACGGCCATATTATTGTTTTTCCATCACCGGTGGCGATCACCTGAAGCCGTTATATTGCTCTTTATTCTGATCACCGGCTACCTTATCGAAGTGCTTGGCGTAATGACTGGGCACGTTTTCGGCAGCTATTCCTATGGAGAGACGCTGGGGCTAAAAGTTTTCGGCACACCGCTGATCATCGGCATCAACTGGATGATGCTCATTTACTGTGTGTATGCCATCATGGAAAGCACCAAAATTTTCTGGCCCCTGAAGGCGCTGACAGCGGCCGTATTGATGGTTACCTACGATTTTGTGATGGAACCTGTTGCCATCCGCCTTGATATGTGGCATTGGGCGGGCGGAGAAATCCCGCTTCAGAACTACCAGGCATGGTTCATCATCTCCCTGGTCTTTCTCAGTGCCATGCATCTTGCAAAAGTTAAAACCGGTAACCGTTTAGCCCCCTGGCTGTTCGGGGTCCAGTTCGTTTTTTTTCTGGCATTAAATGTTCTTCTGAGAATTTTCTGATATGATCACGGCAAACCACCATCCTTTATATGCCCGGATTTTCGACTGGATCATGAAAGGGCTACTGAACAGGCACTTTCGATGCATTTGTATTGAAAGCGAGATCAAAGACCAGGACGGTCCGGTACTGCTTATTGCCAACCATTTTTCCTGGTGGGATGGCTTCATGGTCCGGTATGTTGTCCCGAAAACGATGAAAAAAAAGGTTTTTGTGATGATGCTCGAGGAAGAGTTGTCAAAACGTCCATTTTTGCGCAAGGTGGGCGCGTTTTCCATCAAAAGAAACAGTCGCTCTGCCGCTGAATCCATTCAGTACGCCAGGCAGATACTTGAGAACCCGGATCATTTGCTGCTGATCTTTCCACAGGGACAATTCCAGTCTTCCCACCAATACCCGCTTAACTTCGAAGAAGGCTGGTTCCGCATACTACCAGGAGCACCTGAAAATACCCGGTTGGTATTCCTGGCCGCCCTCACTGATTACTTTTCTTCCCGCAGGCCGGGTTTGTATATTCATATGGATGACGGATGCCGGTACAGCTATGCCGGCCGTAGCTCAGGAAGTGCCGGTACAGATTCCGGAAAGTCAGACATAGAGCCGGGGAATGCCACAGGATGTTATGAATTCGGGGGATTCAAATCCCCGAAAGAGGTTGAGTCAGCCTATAACCTATTCCTGAAAAAAGCCATTCAACACCAGAACCTACATGCAAATCGATGATGTATGGCCATTCTTGCACTGACCATTTTTGTTTTCACAATGATGCGCCTGCTGGTGGCTGTGTCCAACATGCTCACCCGGCAGTGGCTGAAGCCCGGGACACCCCCCACGGACCAACCACTGGTATCCGTTTTGATCCCTGCACGCAATGAGGGCCACCAGATAGGCAGGCTGCTTGAAGACATCCTGGCACAGGATTATCCCCACTGGGAGGTCCTTGTGTACGATGATCTCTCGGAAGACGACACTGCATCAGTGGTCAGGCATTACGCAGAAAAACATAAAAAAATCCGTCTTGTCAGCGGTAAATCATTGCCCGTGGGGTGGCTGGGAAAAAACCACGGCTGTCATCAACTGGCCGCGGAAGCCGGCGGGAAGTTCCTGCTTTTCCTGGATGCCGATGTAAGACTGGGAAAAACTGCCTTAAGTGATGCCCTTGCCCACCAGAACAAATATAAGCTTGAGCTTGTGTCAGTTTTTCCCAGGCAAAAGATGGAAAGTTCCGGAGAAAGGATCAGCGTGCCCCTGATGAACTGGGTGCTGCTGAGCCTGCTTCCTCTGATTCTGACCAGAAAAAGCCATATACCTTCCCTGGCAGCCGCCAATGGACAGTTTATGCTTTTTAAAGCAGCGATTTATCACCGGCACCTTTTTCATCAACAATTCCGGAAGCAGCCGGCGGAAGATATCTCCATAGCGAAAGAAATGAAAAAAAAGGGGTACCGCATCCATACCCTGTTGGGAGGCAGGCAGATTGAATGCCGGATGTATACCTCATTAGAAGAAGCCATGGGTGGATTTTCCAAAAATGTGATCGATTTTTTTGGAAGCAGTTTTGCCATGACCATATTGTTTACAATGGTTACCACCTTTGGGTTTATTCCCGTATATTTGGCATGGGGATCCCTGGCAATGGCCGGATTTTTGATCATGACCCTTGCAATCAGGGGCATCGCCGCCGGCATCAGCCGGCAGCACATCGTAATGAATATGGTGACCGCTCCCCTGCAGCAAGTTATTTTTGCCTCAACGGTTGCACTGGCAATCTGTCGCACATCCAAAAAAACCAACATATGGAAAGGCCGGTCTATCAGTATTTAATCATGTTGTCCGGATTGATCCTGTTGCTTGCACTGCCCCTCCGGGCAAATCAGAGCAACGGACGCACGGGATTCCAGAACATGATCTACCGTGCTTATGTGCAGGACCGCATGCCGCTGTGGGAAAACACCCTGCAGACCATGGAATTTGAGTACCGGCAACAACCGGACCCCGGGCTGCTTTACGATATTTTGCTCGCTCAGTATGGATTAATCGGTTATTATCTCGGAACAGAGAAAGAGAACGAAGCAAAGGCCATGCTTGACAAAGCGGAAGATTACCTTGATATGTTGTCAGGTAACAGCAAGTACATTGCAGAAGCCAAACTGTTTGAGGCAGCTTTTTACGGTTTCCGTATCGGCCTCCGGCCCTGGCGGGGAATTCAGCTGGGGCCCCGCAGCAGCCGACTCATCGACGAAGCCCTGGAAATTAATCCTTCCTACCCAAGGGGTCATATTGAGAAAGGCAACCTGCTGTATTATGCACCGGGCGTTTTCGGGGGTTCCAAAAGCAAGGCCATGGAGCATTACCAGCAAGCCATTGGGATGATGGAAACGGAAATGAATAACAACCACCGGTGGCTATACCTCAGCACCCTTGTTTCCCTTGCTGAGGCCCATAAAGAAACCGGTGATGTGGAAAAGGGCATTGCCATACTGGAAAAAGCCCTTAGCTTTGAACCCGACTTTCACTGGGTCAAAGAAGAAAAATTACCTGAATATAAATCTTACTGAATCATTCCATAATCACCAACCAACTCCTTTTAACAGTTATGAAAAAACCTGTTTTCTACCTCAGTTTCGTATTTATTTTTTGCCTGGCCCTTCCGGCCATTTCCCAGTCAGATAAAAAACCACTTGACCATTCAGTGTATGACGACTGGAAAAACTTACAACGGCAGCAACTTTCCCCGGACGGGAAGTGGGCCACTTATGAGATCAACCCCCAGGTGGGAGACGGATGGCTTTACCTGGTCAACCTGGAAACCAATGAAACCGACTCAATGCCCCGGGGAACCCGGGCGGTTTTCTCTGCAGACAGCGGCTTCCTGGCTTACCTGATAAACCCTTCGGAAGAAGCGATAGACAGTGCCGAGGAAGAAGGCCGGTCGCGCGCGGAAATGCCCAAAAGTGAACTTGCCATCCGCCTGCTGGAAGACAGGCAAACAACCACCATTGAAAATGTAAAGTCTTTCACCCTTCCTGAGCAATCCTCTCCGTGGATTGTTTACCTTCTGGAAAAAGATCCGGAAAATGAAGCGGAAGGAGAAGCCCTGGAAGTGCACAACCCCTTTAACCTGGTGACGCACCGCTTCGGCAATGTCACCGGATATGACCTTTCGGCCAACGGTGAATTGCTGGCCCTGATCCGCCAGGAAGGGAACGACAACGACAAAAAACAAAGCAGTGTGAAGGTATTCAACACCGGCTCCCTTGAGTCCGCGGTCGTTTTTGAAGAAGAAGGCGAAAGCAGGAGGATTATCACGGATAAAGCCGGCACACAGGCAGCCTTCCTGTTTACCGGCGATGCAGAGGCTCCTCATGTGTACGATGTTTTCCACTGGCAGGAAGGCCGGCAGGAAGCTACCCGGATCGTCCGGCCAGGCGCGGCCGGCATGAAGGATGGCTGGAGTGCCAGCGCCTATGCTTCCCTTCGGTTCACAGATGATGGGTCCAGGTTGTTTTTCGGTACCGCACCCGTTCCGACAAAAGAAGTAATTGAAGCAAGACAAGAAGACAATGAGGACACCCACCGGCTGGACGTATGGCATTATGAAGACCCCCTGATCCAGCCCATGCAGCTGGTACAGAAAGACCAGGAGCTCAGGCGCACCTATGCGGCTGTTTTTCATATTGATGATGGCCGGATGGTTCAGCTGGCCGACGAAGACATGCCGGAAGTCACTACCCGCCAGTACGGCAACGGCCAGATCGAAATGGGAGAATCCCTCCTTCCCTACCTCATTCCCAATTCCTTTGAATCAGGAGACTACCGCGATGTATATCTTGTGGATGTAACCACAGGGGAAAAAGAACTGATACTGGAAAAACACCGCGGCTCAGTACACCGCTCCACCACCGGTGACCCAAGACTTTCACCGGACGGCAAGTACCTGTTGTACTACAACCAGGATGAACGTGACTGGTATGCCATGTCGCTGGAAACCCGGACCCACGTCAATCTGACGGAAGCAATCCCTCATCCCGTGTGGGACGAGTTACATGATGCCCCCAGCGAGCCCGATCCGCACGGCATTGCCGGATGGATGGAAGATGACAGCTACATACTGATCTACGATCGCTTTGACATCTGGCGGGTTGATCCCACGGGCAACGACGCACCCGAAGCAGTCACCAACGGATACGGCCGCGACAACAACATCCGCTTCCGTTATGTGGACCTTGATCCCGACACCGATCATATCGGACGCAGGGACGACATTATGCTTTCCGCTTTCCACCTGTATACCAAACAAAGCGGATTCTACCATGCCCGTGTCAACCGCTCACGCAACCCGCAACTTATCGTGATGGATGACGTGCGCTACTATACCCCGGAAAAAGCAAAAGAAGCAGACAGGCTGCTGTGGCGGAAAAGCACCTTTGAGATGTACCCGGATCTCTGGGCCAGCGACATCAACTTCCGCAACCCGCAACAGATCTCTGTGGCCAACCCGCAACAATCCGATTACCGCTGGGGCAACGTGGAGCTTGTAGAATGGGTCTCCTTTGCCAACGACACCCTGCAGGGCCTGCTTTATACCCCGGAAGACATGGATCCGGACAAGAAATACCCCATGATCGTATTCTTTTATGAGCGTTCTTCCGACGGCCTGCACAATCACCAGGTCCCGGCACCCAGCCGCTCCACCATCAACCGCTCCTACAGCGTAAGCAACGGGTATGTGGTATTCATGACCGACATTCCCTACACCGTGGGTTATCCGGGGCAAAGCGCCTATAACTCCATTGTCAGCGGCACAAAGGCCATGACAAACCAATTCGACTTTATTGACCGGGAAAACATCGGCATCCAGGGGCAGAGCTGGGCCGGCTACCAGATCGCCTGGCTGATCACCCAGACCGACATGTTCAAAGCAGCCATGGCGGGTGCACCGGTGAGCAACATGATCAGCGCTTATGGCGGGATCCGCTGGTCAACCGGCATGAGCAGGATCTATCAGTACGAGCAGACCCAGAGCCGCATCGGAGGCACCATCTGGGATGAGACCTTGCGCTATATTGAAAACTCCCCGGTATTCTTTGCCAACAAGGTGAATACCCCGCTGATGATGATGCACAACGATGCCGACGGAGCCGTTCCATGGTACCAGGGCATTGAGTATTTCATGGCCCTGAGAAGACTGGGCAAACCCGTATGGATGCTCAACTACAACGATGAGGCCCACAACCTGACGCGCCGCCCGAATATGATGGACCTGTCAGTCAGGATGTACCAGTTCTTCGACCATTACCTGAAGGGAGAACCTGCACCGGTGTGGATGAAGGAAGGCGTCCCCGCAGTGAGAAAGGGCATTGACGACGGGTATGAACTGGTGGAGTAATAGAATATCAACAATGGTAAAATTTTATTTTCCCACATGCGTTAACACCCCAACAATCCATTAATTATTTCATAAATGGCTTTACAGGAAGAATTCGAAGCACAGGGCAACTTTTTATTCAGGTACAGGAGCAAACTTCCTTTGCTCCTGTTGCCTGTAGGCCTGGGGATCTATATGTACCAGGAATATCTGAAAATCAATCAGCCTGAATGGGCCATCGAGGAAGTATACCCTTTTCTGTGTCTTGTTGTGGCGCTCACAGGTCTGGCTGTCAGGGTTTATACCGTGGGTCATACGCCAAAAAATACATCAGGGCGAAATACATCGGCCGGGCAAATTGCCGACCAGCTCAATACCACGGGGATATATTCCATGGTGCGCCACCCCCTGTACCTGGGTAACGCCCTGATGTGGCTCGGAATAGCGATGCTTTCTGAAAACCCGTGGTTCATCACTGTTTTTACACTTGCCTACTGGATCTATTATGAAAGAATTATGTTTGCGGAAGAACAGTTTTTGCGCAGGAAGTTCGGAAAAACCTACCTGGATTGGGCGTCGGTTACCCCTGCCTTTATCCCCTCTTTTCGTAATTACCGTGCGCCATCCGTTTCATTCAGCATCAAAAAAGTTTTAAAAAAGGAAAAGAACGGACTTTTTGCCATTTTTCTCCTTATTTTCCTTTTCCAATATGCTGAGGATGTCATTCATTCAGGGTCGTTCAGCCTTGAGTGGGACTTTTGGACCATTGCACTCTTAGGTACCGGATCTTTCTATTTTATTTTTAAACTGATCAAAAAGCATTCCGGTTTATTGGATGAAGCAGGGCGCTGATTTAAGAAACTGGCATCCGGTACACTGATCGTCCGGTCACCATATTCTAAACAGTAAAACCCCATACTCCCCCATGGACTACGGCTGGCTTTCCATTCTCCCTCCCCTTGTCGCCATTCTGCTGGCCATCACCACCCGGCAGGTGTATCTTTCCTTATTTCTCGGAATACTTCTGGGATGGGTGATCCTCGCAGACTGGAACGTACTGGCCGGACTTGCCCACAGCATTGACGCCCTGGTGGGGGTCTTTCAGGATCCGGGCAACACCCGGGTGATCATATTCTGCGCCCTGATCGGGGCCCTGATCATACTGACCCAGCGCAGCGGGGGAGTCAGCGGATTTGTGAACTGGGTGCAGGGCAGGAAGCTGGCCCATACCCCCCGCGGGGCTGCAGGAATGGCCGGCATCATCGGCTTTGTGATCTTTATTGAGTCAAGTATCTGCTGTCTGGTCTCGGGTTCGGTATCCCGTCCATTGTTTGAGCGGTTGCGGATGTCGCGCGAAAAACTGGCCTACATCCTGGACTCCACCTCGGCCCCGGTTTGTATCCTCATCCCACTCAATGCCTGGGGTGCCTTTGTGATCGGGCTGCTTGAAAGCGAGATGGTGGAAGCACCCGTCCAGGTATTTATCCGCAG
>SKUN01000052.1 GCA_007129945.1 Bacteroidales bacterium | reverse complement strand
TATGGGCTCTTCAGTTAAATTATAGACCGTGGCCAGGGTAAATGAAGCCGCCGCCGCCACGAGCATCAGCGTCAACACCATGTTGGAAAAAGTGGATTCTTTTTTAGCCATTTTTTATCTCCTCCCCAAAACGTTTCGGTTTAAATGCACGGTTGATCAGTGGTACAAAAGCGTTCATGATCAGAATAGAAAAGGCCACACCCTCAGGGTAGGCACCAAACAGGCGAATGATCATTGTCAGCAAGCCACAGCCGATCCCGAAAATGATCATGCCCCTGGGAGCCATCGGGCTGGTGGAATAATCCGTGGCCATGTAAATGGCCCCAAGCATCATCCCGCCTGCCAGCATATGAAACAACGGATCTGCATAGGCCTCCGGGTTGATCTGCCAGAAAATCGCGGCAAATACCGCTGCCGAGGCCAGAAATGACACGGGAATATGCCAGCTGATAATTCGTCTTGCCAGCATATAAACGCCCCCAAGGATCAATGCAATCGCGGATACCTCACCTACAGAACCTCCCATACTTCCGACCAGAAGCTCAGTATACCCGGGCACCTGGGGAAGCAGTTCTGACACCTTCGCTCCCTGGTCAACGCCCTCCTTGATGACGGCCAGCGGGGTTGGCCCTGTGATCACATCGGTCAGTGAGGTATTCCATGGGATGGGTTTGGGCCAGGTGGTCATCTGCACCGGGAAAGAGATCAGCAGGAAGATCCGGCCCACCAGGGCGGGGTTAAAAGGATTCTTGCCAAGTCCGCCAAACGTCATTTTGCCCATCCCGATGGCAACAGCCGACCCGATCACCATCAGACCAAGCGGCAAATTGGCCGGCACGTTAAAGGCCAGCAAAATCCCGGTGATAATGGCAGACCCGTCAAAAACGGTCACCGGCCCCCTGATCAGGTATTTTTGTATCAAGAATTCGAACAGCATGCAGGAGACCACGGCGGTAAGGGTAACCAGAATGGCTGCCAGGCCAAAAAAGTAGAATGATACCAACATGGCCGGGATCAACGAAAAGATCACGCCATACATGATCTTGCTCACCGATTGTCCTGCATGATAGTGGGGCGAGCCCGAAACGGTCAATAAACTCATATTTCCTTTGTCTTTGCGTAAACCATTATTGCAATTTGCGACTCATTCATTTTCTGATCAATTGGAGCGTTCACGAATCATTTTGCCCGTCATATTTTTGCCAACCCGAACCTGGTCAAGCAAGGGACGGCCCGAAGGGCAGATATAATGGCAGGAGCCACATTCCATACAATCCATAATACGCTCTTCCTCGCAATCGTCCGGACGCTGCTTATCAGCCAGGATAGCCAGCAGATAAGGTTCGAGGCCCATGGGGCAAACAGTCAGGCATTTCGCACAACGCATACAATTCTGCAGCGGCGGACGGGGAGTTTCGGCATTGGTAAATAGCAGGATACCCGATGTTCCTTTGGCCACAGGTGCATTCAGGTCGTTGAGCGCCTTGCCCATCATCGGACCGCCATTGACGACTTTACCCGTGTCTTCAGGCAGACCGCCTGCCGCATCAATGAGTTCCTGTACGGGCGTGCCGATACGCACCATCCAGTTGGATGGTTTTTTCAGGGACGAACCTGAAACCGTCACCACCCGTTCAATCAGCGGCTTATTCTTTTGCACTGCCTCATAGACGGCAAAAGCTGTACCCACATTGTGCACCACGCATCCCACCTCAATGGGAAGTTTCCCGGACGGGACCTCTCTTCCGATCACCGCCTTGATCAACTGTTTTTCAGCTCCCTGGGGATATTTCACTTCCAGGGCTTCAACCGAAATCCCATCCCACGAAGAAGACAATTTTTTCAGATGACTGATCGCATCGGGCTTATTATTCTCCACCCCGATAATGGCTTTGTCCACACCCAGTGCTTTCATCTGAATAGAAATGCCCACCATGAGTTCCTCCCCTTTTTCCAGCATCAGCCGGTGATCGGAGGTCAGGCAGGGTTCACATTCCACCCCGTTGATAATAAGGTATTCGGCCGTTTTTCCTTTGGGCACTTTCAATTTCACGTGGGATGGGAACGTGGCACCCCCCAAACCGACAATACCATGGTCATGGATGCGTTTGATGATCTCTTCGGCATCCATGCTGATGTCTTTGATCAGGGTTTCATCACGATCTATGCCTTCTACCCATTCATCACCCTCTACATTAATGATGACCGCTTTTTTACGGTAACCACTCGCATCGATGATACTGTCTATCTTAGCCACGCTGCCTGATACAGAAGCATGGATGTTGGCTGAGATAAAAGCTTCACCCTTTGCGATCAGCTGACCCGTCTGCACCTTGTCACCTTTGGCAACCACAGGTACGGCAGGGGCTCCCAGGTGCTGAGACAAAGGGATGGCCACTGTCCTGGGCAGAGGCAGGGCTTCAATGGCTTGTTTTTCTGCAAGTTTATTCTCCGGTGGATGAACACCGCCTATGGCAAAAGTTTTCAAGACTCCATTGTTTTTGGTTATACATTCAGTCTGACTGGAATAACGGCTGCTTTGTGCAGACCATTATTGCCATACAGCTTATGCTCCAGCTTGGTTTTTTTCTTTGTCCGCTTTGGGTTTCCTCGGCGGAAAATTCAGTTCATGAATGGCATTGGTGGGGCATACCGGCGGACACTTGCGGCAAAGCGTACATTTGTTATAGTCAATGTATGCCAGGTTATTTTCCAGGGTAATGGCATCAAACTTACATTCCTTCACACACTTGCCGCAACCAATACAAGCCACCTTGCAGTTTTTTCGGGCCACCCCGCCTTTTTCCTCGTTGATGCAGGAAACAAATATGCGGCGATCCTTTTTCCCTTTCTTCCGCATTTCAATAATGTCTCTGGGACACTCCTTCACACATGCCTGACAGGCCACACATTTGTCGTCGAGAATTACGGGCAGCCCGGTTTTTTCATCCATATACATGGCCTCAAAATCACAGGCCCTCACACAATCGCCACAACCCAGGCATCCATAAGGACATCCCCCTTCTCCGGCAAAAAGACTGTGAGCGAACGCGCATGTCATGGCACCTTCATAGCGTACCTTTGGAGGAGCAAACTCCCTGCTGCCGTTGCAGCGAACCACGGCTATCATCGGAACCTGTTCTCCTGCTTCCATGCCCAGGGCCTCGGCAATCTCCTGCATAACTTCACTTCCGCCCGGGGGACAACTGAAGCCCTCAAGGCTTTCCTTTTTCACAATGGCTTCAGCCAGTGCACGACAGCCGGCCAGACCACAGCCACCACAATTTGCACCGGGCAACAAATCCTCCACTACATCAATGCGCGGATCTTCGATCACCCTGAATTTCTGTGCTACGAAGAATAAAACAACGGCAGCTACACTACCAATGGCTGCCAGAGAGATAACAGAAAAAACTGTGACTTCATTAAATAAATCGCTCACTGTTCAGGATTTTGTTAGTGAATGCAATACTTATATGCGCTGAATCAAACAGCATTGTTAAGCTATAAACCTGCGCAATACAGCGTTTTCAAATGCAATATTAAGAGCTTAACGATGGCAAAAATAGAAAACATAATGAAATCCCGATGCCCTTTCAGGGCTTTTTTAGATACCCCTAACACGCTAACTTTCAACATCATAACCCCGCCCTAACAGGCTACCAAAACCCAACTAACTGACTACTAGTTCCTTATATCCTTGTTTAGAATTCATCTAAATTTTTTAGTTGTTAATATATTAACATCTTAACATAAAACACAAAATAAACCTGTGCTTGGGCTTACAATATTGGGGTGGATTTAAACATGCATTGCAAAAGCCTTCCAGTAACGTGTGACCCCGACAGGGTCAAACCAACCAACAACTAACAACTGCATTGCCTGTATTCCAAACCACAGGCAGCTTTCCCAGTCCACGGCCCATGAGAACCAACAACTGCATTGCCCGTATTCCAAACCACAGGCAGCTTCCCCAATCCACGGCCCATGAGAACCAACAACTGCATTGCCCGTATTCCAAACCACAGGCAGCTTCCCCAGTCCACGGCCCATGAGAACCAACAACTGCATTGCCCGTATTCCAAACCACAGGCAGCTTACCCAATCCACGGCCCATGAGAACCAACAACTGCATTGCCTGTTTCCCGAACCACAGCCATCTTCCCCAACCCTCAGCCCATGAGAACTATTTTGTACCTTTGTAGTATTATGCCAACAAAAAAGTCAGACCGTATCGAACACCCCGGCGTAGTAGAACGCCTAGAGGACAACAGGGTTTTTGTGCAGATCGAATCGCAGTCGGCCTGCGGTCACTGCCAGGCAAAAGGCCATTGCGGGATGGTGGAATCGGCCGGGAAAACCATTGAGGTTATTTCCGACCACGCGGAGCGGTACAGGGAAGGCCAGAAAGTTATGGTGGCCATTGAACGGTCGCTGGGCTATAAAGCCCTGCTGCTCGGATACATTTACCCTTTCCTGATCATGCTGACCACACTGTTTGCTGTAACCCTGCTTACCGGAAACGAGGGGTTGTCTGCGCTGATAGCTGCTTTATTGATGGTTCCTTACTATGCAGGGCTATACCATTACAAGCACAGGCTCAGAAAGACCTTCACCTTCCGGATCACACCATCAGACGCGCATATATAGGCTCAATACCCCCATAAACATAATTAAGCTATCAACCATTAACCTTTCCATAAAAAATGAAACACACAAACATCTCTAAATACCTGATTGTGGTTCTTGGCTCCGTAATCCTGCTGACCCTCGTTCAGTGCCAGCCAAATCAACGCAGCCGGGATCATGATGCCTATGTAGTGATGCTGTCAATGGACGGTTTTCGCTGGGACTACGCCGATCGTGTACACACTCCCAACCTGGATCGTATTGCACAAAATGGGGTGAAAGCAGAATATGTGATGCCGGCGTTCCCCAGCAACACATTCCCCAACCACTATACCATGGCCACAGGTCTTTACCCTGATAACCATGGCCTTGTGAACAATAATTTTTACTGTCCTGAGCTGGATATGGTATACACGATGCGGGACAGAGAAGCTGTAGAAAACGGGATATTTTACGGGGGAGAACCCATATGGGTTACCGCCGAAAAACAAGGTATGACATCTGCATCCTATTTCTGGGTCGGGTCTGAAGCCCCCATACAGGGGATGCAACCCACCTACTGGAAGGAGTATGACGTGAGTGCACCATTTGCCGCGCGGATTGACACCGTTGTATCCTGGCTTCAACTGCCGGTGGAACAGCGTCCGCAACTCATTACTTTTTATTTCAATGAACCGGATAGCCGGTCTCATCATACCGGACCTGACAGCCCGGAAATTGACGCGTTGGTCGAAGAGCTGGACAGCCTTGTAGGGGTCATGCTCGATAAGTTTGCAGTACTCCCGGTCGCGGACAAACTGAACCTGATCGTGACATCTGACCACGGCATGACGGAAGTTACCATGGAAAAATACATCGATCTGGAAGAATATATTGACCGCGACTGGCTCGACATCGCTTTCAGAAGTACTCCCATGATGATGTGGCAGCCGAAACCGGGAATGACCGACAGTATTTATCACATCCTGAAAGAGGTGGACCATCTGAGTGTCTGGAAAACCGGAGAGCTGCCCGAACGTCTTAATTTCGGACACAACCCGAGAACACTTGACATGATAGTGCTGGCCGATTCAGCCTGGAGCCTCGGATGGGGAGAACCCAGTGAGTATTTCAATACGGGTGGCGCCCATGGCTGGGACAATGCCAACAAAGACATGCATACCATTTTCTATGCCCGGGGGCCGGCTTTCAAATCGAATCATACCCATCCGCCATTTGAACTGGTCGACCTTTACCCGCTGATCACCCGCATCCTGGGTTTGGAACCTGCAACAGTAGACGGCAAAATCGAGCGGGTGGAAGGAATGCTCAACTAGCCTTACACTATTTATGGGCAGGGACAAATATATACGGTTTCCTTCAGGAGAAGTGGACATCGGCGGTGTCCCCCTTGGCCATACCCGCCCTGTCAGGGTACAATCCATGACCAACACGCCCACCACGGATGTGAAGGCAACTGTTGACCAATGCCTGAGAGCTTTTGATGCCGGGGCAGATTACATGCGCATCAGTGTTCCAGATAGTGCATCGCTTGAAAGTCTGAAAAGAATCCGGAGTCAGCTTAACCAGTCCGGATGCAATAAACCCCTGATCGCGGACATTCATTTTCGTGCCGGACTGGCCCTGGAAGCTGCGAAAATTGTAGAAAAGGTAAGGATCAATCCGGGAAATTACACCCCCCTTGAAGCCGGCAAAAAGTCATGGACCGGATCGGATCAGCGCAAAGAACTGGAAACTGTCCGCTCCAGCCTGTCTCCGCTTGTACGCGTTTGCAAAGACTATGGAACGGCCATCCGGGTGGGAACCAACTCAGGATCGCTCTCGCCACGGATCATCAACTGGTATGGCCATACCCCCGAAGCCCTCGTGGAAAGCACCATGGAATACCTCCATCTTTTTCACGAACTGGAGTTCAGGAGCGTGGTTGTGTCGCTCAAAACCAGCAACCCCCTGACCATGATCGCCTCCTACCATCTTATGGCCGCAAGAATGCTGCAGGAAAACCTGGCCTGCCCCTTGCATACCGGCGTTACTGAAGCAGGGGCCGGTGAGAGTGGCCGCATGAAATCTGCACTGGGAATCATTCCGCTGCTGCAGGCCGGCATCGGCGACACCATTCGTGTAAGTCTCACCGGAAAACCCGAAGACGAAATCGCCTTCGCCAAAAAGATCACAGCCGGGTTCACCCTTCAATCTTTCAACACCGCAACCGCTGAAGGAACCAAAACCGAAAAAAGTCCCGAATTTCATATACCACAATCACCCCCTCCGCCTCTGCCCGGGAATCACAAAGCGATTGTTGTCACATCCGACCCGGCAAATGCTCCTGACTCCACCAAAGGATTCAGGCCAATTGAGTTACAAAGCCCGGATGACCTCCCCGGGGCATACACCCCGGCATCAGAAGACCGCGTTCTGCTGATTGCCAACCTCGATAAAGGATTTCCTGCAGAAAAACTCACGGAATTAAAGGACAGCATACGGTCGGCAGGCATAAGTGCGGGAATTATTGCCAGAACCAGCATTCCGGGCGACTCTGAAGACAAACAAACCATTGACTTATGTGCACGGTTCGGATCACTTTTGCTGCAAAAAAAATTGCATGGGTTATGGATCAGCAATCCTGACCACAACGATCAGAAAAGCATTTCCGCTTTGGTGCTCCGGTTGTTGCAGGCAGCCGGTCTTCGTATTTCGGACACAGAATTCATTGCATGCCCCACCTGTGCGCGCACCTCTTATGACCTGGAAAAGGTGTACAATATGGTGAAGGATAAAGCGAGTGGAAAACCCGGGCTCAAAATTGCGGTGATGGG
>SKUN01000113.1 GCA_007129945.1 Bacteroidales bacterium | reverse complement strand
AGGTATTTTTTTACTCGCTTTTGTTGTCGCATATAGAGTAAGGAGATTTGAATCGTCCCGTATCAGTCTGCGAGAAAAAATGGATCTGGCAAGCGCAGAAACAGCCAAACTCAGGGAGCTTGACCTGGTCAGATCCAGGTACTTTTCAAATATCAGCCATGAAATCAGGACACCACTCACCCTCATTCTGAGTGCTGTTGAAAAGATATCTGAGAGTAGCGAAAACAAGGAGACAAAACACTCGCTTTCTGTAATTGATATTAACGCACGCAGACTCATGGAACTGATGAACCAGTTACTTGATTTGTCTAAACTTGAAAGCGGCGCATTTCAGATTAGGGTTACCAGGGGAAACATTATCCGCCTTATTGACACGCTGATCCTTTCATTTACTCCCCTTGCAGAGCAGAAAAAGATCCGCATCAGGTTCAGAAAAAAGACCGCATTGTCTAAGAGCCAAAGCTGCGATCATCTGTATTTCGATATGGATGTGATGGAAAAAATACTGGCCAACCTGTTGTTCAATGCGATTAAGTTCACACCAACAGGAGGATGGGTTGATATCTGTGCAGGCATTCATCAATCAAGAAAACGCAGCAACTTTCTGGAAATCGTTATTAAGGACTCAGGCATCGGGATCCCTCCGGAAAAGTTACCTTTCATCTACGAGCGGTTTTACCAGGTTGACAATTCCCCGGGCAGAAAGTTTGAAGGTGCCGGAATCGGCCTTGCCTACGTCAGGGAACTCGTTGGGGTCCACAAAGGAAGAATTGTGGTCATGAGCAAAGAACACAAAGGCACCACCGTCCGTCTGAGACTGCCGGTTGATCAGCAGGCTTATACCTCCGCAGAACTGCTTTCAGCGTTTTACACCCAGCGAAAATCCGAAGCTCATCCAACTGTGAATGAGACTCATCCCTGCCTGACTGAATTCATTGAAAAAAACACTCATTCTCAGGGTCGCCATATTATTCTGATCGTGGAAGATCATCCGGAAATGATGCGTTATCTCAGGGAAACACTGAAGGCAGACTATATTACAATGGGGGCCTCTAATGCAGTCGACGGACTGGAACTGGCACAGGAAAAAATCCCTGATCTGATTATTACAGACATCATGATGCCAGGCATGGATGGATATGCCTTTTGCGAGGAAATAAAATCCAATGAAAAAACCAGTCATATACCGGTAATTTTTCTCACAGCCAAAACAAATCAGACCGACATCATTCACGGACTGGAAACGGGAGCAGACGACTATCTGATTAAGCCATTCAATACCATAGAATTAAAGATCAGGGTAAAAAACATGATCCAAAGTCGCCTCACTTTACGTAAAAAATTTACCCCGAATACCCTGGTCAAAGCTGAGGAAATCTCGGTTACTTCACGTGACAGAATGTTCATTGAAAAGATACTTCAATTAATTGAAGAAAATATTGACAATGAAAAATTCACGGTTGAATTATTTGCAAGGAGCGCCGGAATGAGTCCATCACAGCTGCACAGGAAACTGAAAGCCCTGACCGGCCAGTCTGCCATTCAGTTCATCAGGTCAGCAAGGATGCACAGGGCTATGGAACTGCTGGAAAAAAACACAGGAAATATTGCGGAAACTGCTTACAAGGTAGGCTTTGACGACCCCGCATATTTTACCAGAACCTTTAAGGCATTTTTCGGAGAGCCCCCATCGGCGATAAAAAAAAAGCAACTGAATCTGTAGGGCCACGAATTATTTCCTTGGTTTTGCCAGCACCTGGGTCCAGAACTTATCAGAGCGGGCTGCCCCCATCTCTTCAAAATCACCCCGCATAATGTTCAGACAATGCTGCGGGCTGGCCATCCAGCCCTCCACGACCCGGTATTCAGCTTCCCTGTGAACCATCGCAACATTCTCCCCTATGGTACGCCAGTCGTACCCGACCCGGTCAATGCGATCAGCAAGCACAGAACCATCACTGCCCGTATGGGCCAGAAAATCATTCCCATACATATCGTCACTGTGAATCTGGGCAGCAACTGCAAGGGTATCATTCCAGGTCAGCGGCTCAGCCGGGGGCTGATATTCCCCGCCGCACTCTGTTCCGCTGATGCGGTGATCATTGATCAATTCCAGCAGCAGGGTTTTATCCACTGTCCTGTTGATCTCATCGGCCCCGGCCGGACTCAGGGCAAGCAACAACGTAACAAAGACAAAAAATCCGATATACTTTTTGAATGTAATCTGCATATTCAGTTTAAATTTCATACAGTAAAAACCAATCTGATCACCGAAATATTGTCTATGCCTCCAATTTCATTGGCAGCTTCTGCCAGTGCCCGAACATCTTTGGATGCAATCAGTGAAGCGATCCTGTGATCATCCAGCATATCGCTGAGCCCGTCGGAACAAAGCAACAGCACATCTCCTTCTGCGATGCTGCTGATCTCACCCACCTCAATGTAAGGCGCCGGTCCCGCACCGATACAATTGGCGATCATATTTGACGGGATGCGGGGGTCATTCATCAGGGCAGCCTGACTGTGATCTTCGGTAACCCTTGCCAGTTCACCCCCTGAAAAATGGTACAGCCGGCTGTCACCTGCATGAATCCAGATTACCTTATCATGTAAAAACAATAAACCACAAACCGTGGTCCCCATACCGGTAAAAGCAGGGTTTATGTTGCCCAGATGCACCAGGTGCTGGTGAACATTTGTTACCCAGCCCGTGAACTGCTCTCTGAGGGTGGCGATGTCAGGCTCCCTGAGGGTGGCGATTTTAGCATCAGGCGGCAGGTTCTCTGTAAAATCTTTAAGGTGCTCCAGCACCTCACGACTTGCCACCTCTCCTGCCCTGTGCCCGCCGAGTCCGTCAGCCACCGCAAAAACCGGATTATCCTTAACCAGGAAAGAACGTTTGACATAATCATCCGTGAAAACAATGTCACCAAACAGCACATGATCCTCATTGTGGTTACGCACCAGCCCTTTATTTGAGATACCCTCTGCAGAGATGATAAAATTTCTCATTATTCCTGATCGTTATTTTGTTTTCGCCCTGGGCGTATTCGATGTAAATGTATGAATAATTAAAAAAAAAAGAAGACTATCTTTGAGTAAGATAACGCAATAATTATGTCAGGATCAGGCAAAACATTTTTTCTGATTTTTGTACTTCAGCTGCTGTGTTTGTCCGGCATCGCCCAGATTAAAGGAATCGGGTTGCCTTTTATTGTAAACCATTCACGCGATACCTACAATGCAGGCACTCAGAACTGGGCCACTACACAGGGCAGCAATGGCTTTATGTATTTCGGCAATAATGACGGGATACTGGAGTATAACGGAACCGAGTGGAATTTATATCCCATGCCCAATAATTCGGTTGTCCGTAAAGTGATTGCGAGCGGAGATTCAATTTTTGCAGGGGCTTTCGAGGAAATTGGTTACCTCGCACCGGGCGATGACGGCCGCCTTTCGTGGAATTCCTTAACCCATCTCATCCCCACACAATATCGCAACTTTGGTGAAGTATGGAATATTTTTGAAGACCGGGGCAGAATTATTTTTCAGTCATTCGAATACATATTCATCATCGAGGGAACCCGGGTTGAAGTAATAGAGCCGGAAAGTAGTTTCGGTTTTATGCATCAGGCTGATGAGGGATTTTATGTAAATGACGAAGAGAGAGGTTTGATGCGTCTTGAGAATGAAACACTGATACCAGTCAGTGATCACCCCGTATTTTTTCGCAATGAAATCAGCTGCATTATCTCCTATGAATATGGGCAACTCCTGATCGGAACGTCAAATGAAGGGATATTCATCATGGATGGCAATGATATGACCCCCTGGGAAAGTGAGGTTAACGATTTTTTACTTGCAGACAACCTGTATTCCGGAATCAGGCTCAATGGCGAAAACCTGGCATTTGGCTCTGTCAGTGAAGGAGTATTTATCACTGACCGGAGCGGACACATCCTGCAACACCTGAACCGGACAAAGGGCCTGCAGAACAATACCATACTGGACATGTTCCAGGATCGGCACAATAATTTGTGGATGGGGCTGGACAACGGAATAGACTATGTGGAGATCAGTTCTCCTCTAACCATGTTTGACCATAATTACAATATAGAAAGCGTCTACGCAACCATGGTGCACAATGATATCCTGTACGTCGGAACCAATCAGGGTCTTTTTGCAGCAAGCATGGAACATATGGGCGATTGGGCAGAAGAACATACAGGATTCCGTCTGATAGAAGGAACAAGGGGGCAGGTATGGAGCCTGGAGGTGATTGATGATGCACTGCTTTGCGGCCACAATTACGGTGCCTTCCAGGTGGAAGGATTCAATGCAAGGCAAATCTCAGACATCAGGGGGTTCTGGTCATTTTTAAACCCTGACATAACCGGTAATATAATAATCGCAGGGACTTATAACGGGTTGGTCAGGTTGAGGAACGAGGATGGAAACTGGAAAATGGATGGCGAGATCGGCGGATTCAGGGAATCAAGCCGCAGTATTTTTCTTGACCGTAACAACGTATTGTGGGTCGCCCACGGATACAGGGGTTTATTTAAACTTGATATAAACAGTGACTTGTCACGGGTGCAAAACGTGTACCTTTACCACAACGAAGCAAACCTTCCTGCTGATCTTCCATATAACCTTCAGGAAATCAACGATGAGATGCGTGTGACCACCCGCAGTGGCATCTATTATTATGACCACAACCTTCAGACCTTCATTCCGGACAATACCCTGAATGCTTTATTTGCGCACAAGGGATTCATAGACAAAATTCACCAGGATGAGAACGGGAACCTATGGTATTATACCGATGAATACATCGGTGTGATGAGAATGCTGGAAGACGGCACCTATCGGGACATTACTTCCCCATTTACCAGGGTGAACCCCTATTTGCTGCCGGCATTTCAGAATCTCTTCAAATTCGACCGGCATCATGTATTTATTGGTTCTCAGAACGGCCTCATTCATTATGACCCCGGTATTATTAACGACTACCAGCAAACAGAAGATATCTTCTATACGGAGATCCTATTCTACGGCCGGCAAAAAAGTGATTCATTATTGACATACAGCAATGAAGTTCAGGATAACCAAGCATATATGCCTGTAAAGCCTCACGCCATGAATTCCGTCAGGTTCCGGTTTACCACCCCCATTTATGAAAACCCGGATAAAATCAGGTATTCATTCAGACTGCTGGGCTTTGAAACTGATTGGTCTGAGTGGACTGTAAATAATTTCAAAGAATACACCAATTTGCGGGAAGGAGACTATGTGTTTGAAGTTAAAGCCCAGAATGCTTTCGGAGTTGAAAGTGAAACTAAAAAATTTCATTTCACCATAGAACCGCCGTTTCTGCGCTCAACCATTGCTTATGTAATATACAGTTTGTTATTGTTGGTCATCATTGGCGCAAATGTATATTACTTCAGAAAAAGAATGCTGCGTATCAGGCAAAGAGAAAAGATCCGGCATGAAAAAAGGCTGGCAAGAAAAGAGGAAATATTCAAGGCGCAGACAGCCCTGAGCGAAAAAGAAATTATCGAGTTGCGCAACGAGGGGCTTGAAAATGAGATGCAGCATAAAAACAAAGAGCTGGCCAATGCCACCATGCACCTCATTCAGAAGAACAAAACACTTACAGAATTAAAAAATGACCTTAGCAGGTTATTAAAAAACATGCCGTCTGACGACCCCGACCGACAGAATGTAAATACCCTGTTAAGAAAGGTAAACAGAGACCTGCGCAATGAAAAACACTGGGAGCTGTTCAACAGTTATTTTGATGAAGTACACCAGGATTTTCTTAACAGGCTTAAGAAAAAACATAGTGACTTAATGCCTAAAGAGTTACGCCTTTGCGCTTATCTCCGAATGAACCTGTCAACCAAAGAAATTGCCCCCCTGATGAATATTTCTGTGCGTGGGGTGGAAATCAGCAGATACCGGCTGCGTAAGAAACTGAAACTGGATAAGCATACCAATCTCACCGATTATATGATGTCACAATAAACCACCAGCTGCTGAGAAACCCCCTTCCCATATAAAATATATTATAACCTCCTGTTTTTCACAACACATACATTTTAAATGATGTATTCATGATGTAGTGAATATTTTCTTTGCTGCAATCATGATGTAATCAAATATTTTGAATACAGCCCTCCCTCCCCTATGTTTGCTTTCAAAGTGATCGCCTCAGATCAAAGGCTTATCGTAAATTCATTAATTAAACACCTTAAACAACATGATCATGAAAAAACACAAATTTGAAAAACTTTTCAGGCATGCGCTCTATTTCATCGGAGCGTTAAGCATTATGGCTTTTTTGCCATCGTGCGAGGATGATGATCCGGAACCTATCCCGGATGATCCTGTAGCCAGCTTTCAGTTTGAGGTCAGCGAAGACAACTGGCAAATGGTTACATTTACCAACTTTTCTCAGAATGCCACATCTTATGGCTGGGATTTTGGTGACGGCAATTCTTCCACCGAAGAAAATCCGACACATGAGTACGAAGAGGCCGGTGAATATGAAGTAACACTTACCGCAACAAATGAAGTTGGAGCAACTTCCACATTCTCCGAAAATATTGAAATTGAAGATCCTTTTGAAGCGCTGCGAAGAATTGCCGGCGATGACCAAAAAACCTGGCGACTCTGGCGGGGAGAGGGAACCAGCCTTGGTGTCGGCCCCGATCCGGATGGTGCACGCAACTGGTGGTCATTGTCCAATGACGGAACCACGCCTTGCAGGTATTACCATGACTTCACCTTCCACCTGGACGGAACTTTTGAATTTGATGACAACGGGGTATTTTTCGGAGATGCTGTATTGTTTGGCGACACCGATTTTGCAGATATCTGCTTTGAAGCCATTCCTGCAAACATGGTCAGCGCAGACGGAGATGACCTGAGTCCGCTTCTTGGCGGCACACATGAGTACGAATATGATCCCGGCAGCCATACCATTACCCTCAAAGGTCTCGGCGCCTGGATCGGCCTCCCCCACCTGACAACCACCGAGGAAAGCTCTACGCTGGTTGAACAGAAATCCTTCCAGGCCAGGGTGGAAGAACATGACGGATATGATCTGATGCACGTTTCCTACACTTATGAAGGGGTTTACTGGGACTTCACTTATGCCCATTACCATGATCCTTCACTTGAGCCGGAAGTCGTTGAAGAACCCGACGAAGTAGAACCTCTGGATCCCATTACTCCTGATGAGCTGTTCATTACTTTTGCTGCAAGGGATGCGGAAAACATGGCGTTGTTGGATACCGTCGACTCCGGTTCTACTGTTGAGTTTGGTGTTGAAGACCCGCTGGATGACGCTGCCGCAGCTGTTGGTAAATTTATCAGAACGGGGGGCGTTCAATATCAAGAGCTCCAGATGAGAACTGCTCCGGAATTATACAATATTCAGTTTGATAATTTTGATGTAGCCAAAATTGATATTTATGTACCGGACGATACAGCATTTAACGGCTTGCAAAGACATATTGTGTTTGGGTTTGCTGATGTGCATACGACTGCAGAGTGGTGGAACAGTCCGGTTCAATTCGTAATGGAAAATGACGAAGTGATCCTTGGTGAGTGGCACACCTACGAGTTTGACCTTACAGATGTGAAAGAGCGTGAAGACCTGGATATGATTTACCTGGGTATTGGTGGTGGCGGCCACGAAGAGGAAGGAATATTTTATATACGCAATCTCATTTTTGAATAATCTTAATTCAGGGTTGCAGGGACATTTGGTTCCTGCAACCCATTATTACAGTTTGATGAGCCACTCCTATTCCATACCCAACCCACTGCCATTCAGGTTCAGGCTGATCCGGCCTTCACATAAAGCCTGGAATACCATCAGATTGGTTCACACAATTATTGCAATCTTTCTGCTGACAGCAATAATTGCCTGCGAAAGCGAGGAAGTCCCTGACAATACTGAGCCGGCAAACCTGCAGGTTGAGGTCACTGAAGATCCGGAAACAAGCGGAAAGGTACTGATTGAAGCCTCAGCAGAGAATACCGTGGAGTATCAACTCCGGATCGGCAAAAGCGAAGAGCCTGCAAAAACAAATACTTCCGGCAGTTTCGAATATACATTTGAGCGTTCAGGGCTTTTCAATATTGAAGTCAGGGCCTATGGCAGTTCCGGCAGATACCTGAGGCAGGAGATCCCCTACCAGGTGATCATCGAGGAGGACAGCGTTTCTGTCGGGGAAGGGTATAGTACTCCGCTTTCGTATGACGAATATGACCTTGTCTGGCACGATGAGTTCGAAGGAGAAAGGCTCAATCCGGACTACTGGGTATTTGAAACAGGAGACGGTTGCCCGAATCTTTGCGGATGGGGCAACAATGAGTTACAATATTACCGGCAGGAGAATGCCCGGGTTGCCGATGGGGTATTGACCATTGAAGCAAGACGGGAAGATTTTGGCGGGAAACGATATACATCCACCCGGATAAAAACCGAGGGTAAACAATCATTTAAATACGGCCGGATTGATATCAGGGCATTACTGCCCGAAGGGCAGGGAATATGGCCGGCCCTCTGGATGCTGGGCAATGACATCCAAACCGTCGGATGGCCCCGGTGCGGAGAGATCGACATCATGGAAATGATCGGCGGCAACGGCAGGGAAAACCAGGTACACGGAACCCTTCACTGGGACAGCAACGGACACGCTTCCGCGGGAGGCCGTTACACAAAATCTTCAGGAATCTTTGCCGATGAATACCATGTTTTCTCCATCATCTGGGATGAAACGTCCATCAAATGGTTCGTAAATGACATTGAATTCCATGAGATCAACATTACACCGGCCCATATGACCGAATTTCATCAGGAATTCTTTTTCATTTTCAATGTGGCAGTGGGCGGAAACTGGCCCGGCAATCCTGATGAAACAACCACATTTCCACAGCAGATGAAAGTGGATTATGTCCGTGTTTTCCAGGAAAAATAACATTGTTTGAATAACCAACCAAAATATTCAAGAACATGAAACGATCCTTTTTTACCCTCTTGATACTGGTCGCAGGAATACTTCTTGCCTCATCAGCACAGGGTCAGACGATCAGAGGGGTAGTTACAGACGCCTCAAGCGGCGAAACACTACCGGGTGCCAGTATCAGAGTATTGGATACCACAAGGGGAACAATTACTGAAGTAGATGGCGATTACAATTTAACCATTCCCCCGGGGACCCATACCATTGCTTACAGCTTTATCGGGTTCAGCACACAGGAAATTACAATCACCATTGAAGAAGGAGAAACCATTGTCCGCGACATTGCCCTGGAGCCTGCCGCACTAACTTTTGAGGAAACTGTCGTGATCGGGTATGGCAGTCAGCCAAGAATTGTATCAACAGGTTCCATTTCACGCATGGATTCGGAGGCGATAGAGAGAATCCCCGTGCTCCGGACAGAGCAGGCATTACAAGGACAAACTGCAGGCGTACAGGTCACCCATCTTTCCGGGCAGCCCGGTGAAGCACCTACGGTAAGGATCCGTGGGGCAGGTACCACCGGAAACGCACAACCACTTTATATTGTTGACGGGATGGCCGTAGGCGGGATTGACTACCTGAACCCCGGAGATATTGAATCCATTGACGTACTCAAAGATGCTGCATCTGCGGCCATATACGGGGCAAGGGCAGCCAACGGCGTGGTACTCATTACCACCAAAAGTGGCACGGAAGGCCAGATGAATGTAAGTTACTCCGGATACCATGGCATACAGAATGTGGCCCGTACCATTGACATGCTGAACGCGGAACAATACCGCATGATGATGAATGAGGGAGCAAGAAACGCCGGACTCACTGAACCCTTTGACCTCAACGAAATACCAGCACACGACACAGACTGGCAGGATGCCCTCTTTCAGTCAGATGCCCCCATGTTCAATCACCAGATATCTGTCAATGGAGGAACAGAACGATCCACTTACGCTTCTTCCCTTTCTTATTTTTCCCAGGAAGGCATCATTGGCGGAGACAAATCAAAGTTTGACCGGATTACTGCCAGGCTGAATTCAGACCACAAGGTCACTGATTTTTTCAATTTTGGCACCAACCTTGCCTATACACATACCACACAAAGGGGCATTGCCAGTAATGCATCTTTCAATGCAGCCTACGGAAGCGCACTGAATATGGATCCGCTGACCCCTCTTTTCCAGGAAGATGAAAACATACTTGCACAGCGTCCCTACTCCACTGAACCTGTTGTCACAGATGGAGCAGGGAGGGTATACGGCATCTCCAACCTGGTAGGTGCAGAAATTGTCAACCCCCTGGCATTACTTGAAACTCAACATGGTGAAACACGGGTAGACAAATTCGTGGGCAATATGTACGGAGAAGTTGAAATAATTGAGAACCTGAGGTTTAAATCCAGTGTGGGACTTGACCTTGGATATGTACTATTTGACACCCACACTCCCTTGTTCTACCTCAACGGGGCACAGAACAATACAAATAAAACAACGGTATCCAAAAACATGGACCGGTACCATACCTGGCAGTTTGAAAACACACTATCATACAACAGGCAGATCGAGGAACACAATATTTCGGCCCTGCTCGGAATAACGGCGAGGAAGTCCAACTTCGAAGACCTGTTTGGATTCAATGCCGATGTATCCACAGCTGATCCGAATAATGTGTATCTCAGCATGGCCCGCGACACTGTCTGGACGGCTTACGGAGGGGCAAACCATTCCGCCCTGCTGTCACAGTTTGGCCGGATACTTTATGATTACAGAAGTACCTATTCTGTGAACGTCACTCTTCGCAGAGACGGATCATCCAGATTTGGAGAGTTTAACCGTTACGGGTTCTTTCCCTCAGTGGGCACAACATGGAACATCAGCTATGAGGATTTCTTTCCTGACCTGGGGCCTGTAGACCTCGTAAGACTCAGGGCTTCATGGGGGATCAATGGAAACCAGGAAATTGGTGACTTCCAGTATCTCTCCACCATGGATATGAGCCGTGGCTACATCTTCGGCGGAGGAAGAGCGTTCGGTGCATCGCCATCTTTTTTAGAGAACCCGGATCTGCGCTGGGAAGAGTCCGAGCAAATTGATATCGGGCTTGATCTGGCAGCCTTTGACAACCGGCTTAACGCAGTCTTTGATTATTACATTAAAACCACAAGCGGCCTTTTGGAAAGAATTCCCATACCGGCTCACGTGGGCAATGATCCACCCTTTGCAAATGTCGGAAGTGTCCGGAACAGGGGCGTGGAAATGTCACTGGACTGGCGGCATCAGACCAACAATGTCCGTTACTCAATTGGGGTCAACGGAGCCTATAACCAGAATGAAATGACCAGGATCGGGAACGAAGAAGGCATATTGCCCGGGGCCTCATGGGCTGTTGCCGGTATGGTAACCCGTGCAGAAATCGGCAAACCCATCGGTTATTTCTGGGGGTACAAAACAGACGGCATTTTTCAGAACATGGCCGAGGTATTCCAGCATATCAACCGCCAGGGGCAATTGCTTCAGCCCAATGCCAGACCAGGTGACGTCCGCTTTTTGGATGTAAACGGTGACGGTGTGATCAACGCCGACGACAGGACCATGATCGGTAATCCGACCCCTGCCTGGACTTTTGGCATGAATGGCAACATCGAATACAGGCAATTTGACCTTGCCGTATTATTAATTGGCAGCTATGGGAATGATGTCTTCAACGGCATGCAAAGGCCTGACCTCCGTTACACGAACCGTACCACAGATATCCTGAATCGCTGGACTGGTGAGGGCACCTCCAACACAGTTCCCAGGTTCACCTGGATAGACAGGAACAACAACAACAGAATATCTGACCTGTACATTGAAGACGGATCTTTCCTGAGGCTCAAGAATGTCCAGATCGGATATAATTTTCCTCAATCGTTCACCAACAGGATAAACGCCACATCTTTAAGGCTTTATCTCTCAGCTGAAAACCTGTTGACCATTACAGGCTATACCGGAGCTGATCCGGAAATCGGCGCCATGAGCTCCTTCGATATCGGCATCGACCGGGGTGTATATCCGCAATCCAGGACTTTCCGCCTCGGTGTTAATGTTTCTTTCTAACCATAAGAATAAGTAAAAATGAAGAACCTGACAGTCATAAAACCAATTTCGGCACTGATCATATTGCTTATTCTCAGTGCATGCAGTGAAGACTTCCTGGATCTGCACCCACTTGATCAGGAAGTATCCTCTACCTATTACCATTCTGAAGAGCAAGCGTATCGGGGGCTGGTAGCCATCTATGATGTGCTCACCTATCAGTCTACCCCGGGTGTAGCCTGGGCGCCATTTTTAACAATATCCGATATTTTGTCGGACGATGCATTCGCCGGCGGATCCGACGCCAATGACGGGCTGGAAGAAAACCAGCTGAACAATCATGATATTTTCACAACCAATCCACTGCCACATTCTATCTGGATCAAAAACTACATCGGGGCTTTCAGGGCGAACCTTTTTCTGGAAAAAATCGGGGAGATTGACGCTTCGGAGGAGTTCAAGCGAAGAACCATTGCAGAGGCAAAATTTCTGCGCGCCTATTTCTACCTGGAGCAGGTCCGTTTCTTTGAGAACATCCCACTGATCACAAAAACCCTGGCCGGTGAAGCCGAATACGAGCAGCAGCAAAACACGCCGCAGGAAGTGTACAACCAGATCGCGCTTGACCTTGTGGAAGCCATGGAGGACCTTCCGGAGACAGTTCCGGCGAACGAGACCGGAAGGGTGACAAAATGGGCGGCCAAGGGCCTTCTGGCCAGAACCTACCTGTTTTATAACGGGGTTTACGGTGGCGATCTGAATGCCGGGGCCACAACCGTAAATCGTTCCTTTGCATTGGAGCAGCTGGAAGACCTGATTGCCAACAGTGGTCATGGCCTTCTGGATGATTATTCACACAATTTCAGCCTTGTGGGTGAGCATGGCATAGAGTCCGTATTTGAAATCTCCCATGGAGATACGCCCCCATGGTGGGACTGGAATTACCCCCGCGGCGGCAACGGGAACCTTGCTGCACAGATGCAGGGCCCGAGGGTAAGTGGGTCCAATAATTGGAACAGGGGATGGAGTTTTGCCCCTGTAAACCATAAACTGGCCACTTTCATGGAAGATGACCCAAGATTTGAGCACACCATTCTTACCCAGGAAGAGCTGGACGGAACTCTATCCATTGGTTACCAGCACACTGGTTATTTTTCAAAAAAATACAGTTCCGACGCTGAACACTGGGGATCTGACGGTCAGTTTGAGTTGAACAGGACCTGCAACTTCCGTGTGATCCGCTTTTCTGATGTACTGCTTATGGCTGCAGAGTTAGGGAGTCCGAATGCCCAGTCATACCTGGACCGGGTAAGGGCCCGTGTGGGGCTGGATCCGGTTCCTGCCACACATGAAAACATCATGAGGGAAAGAAGGCTTGAGCTGTCACTTGAAGGGATCAGGTACTTTGACCTTTTGCGTCAGGGACTGGAAGTTGCCAACCAGGAACTGACACAATCAGGTATCAGGGGCCCGAATTATGAGGGAGATCAGCAACTGTTTGACGTAACATTCAATACGGCCACCAGAGGCTTTCTGCCCATTCCGCAAACAGAGGTGGATCTCTCCGGAGGAAATTTTGTACAGAACAGCGGGTATTGATGTAAAGGCGCGCCGATCGTGCCCCTTACATCTTCCTTCCTTAAATCATTCACCCTGGCCGTGCAATGCACAAAGCCATAAGCAATAATTCATGACGCAAAAAAACTACACAGTACTCATTTCGGTCATTGTGGCACTCGGGGGGTTCCTCATGGGTTTCGACAGTGCGGTGATATCCGGGGCCACCCCTTTTTACAGGGAAACTTTCGGACTCAGGACAGGATCTATGCTGATCGGATTTTCCGTCAGCTCTCTGATCCTGGGAGCCATCGTCGGAAACATCAGTGCCGGAAAAATCGCCGACCACTTTGGCAGACGCAAAGCACTGATGTTTACCGCTGTCCTTTTCGGGGCCAGTGCCATCAGCACCGCCCTTGCCACAGACATTGTCACTTTCCTGATTGCGCGCATCGTGGGTGGTTTAGGTGTGGGGATCGCCATCCTGGTGGCTCCCATGTACATTGCGGAGATTTCGCCCCGCAGATTGCGAGGCACCCTGGTGACGATCAATCAGCTAAACATCGTACTTGGGATCTCCATTGCCTACTTTTCAAATTACTATTTTCAGCAGACAATTGCCGACGCGGACCTGAAGTGGCGTGTCATGCTGGGCGTGGAAGCCGTTCCGGCCATCATATACTTTGCGCTGTTGTTTCTCGTACCCCGAAGCCCCCGATGGCTCATGCAAAAGGGCTTCAATGATGAAGCCATGCAAGTACTGAAGAAAGTCAATGGCGGGCAGGCGCAGACCGTATACAATGAGATTGACCATAGCCTGAAAGAAGAGATCAACAAAGACAAGGCAAGATGGTCGGATGTGTTTTCATCCAAAATGAAAGTGGTTTTGATCATTGGGTTCGGCATTGCATTCTTTCAGCAGATCACCGGGATCAATGCCATTTTTTACTACGCCCCGATGATCTTTGAAATGGCAGGGGGTGGAAAGGATGCCGCTTTTATGCAAGCCGCCATACTTGGTGTTACCAACGTGGTGATGACAGTAGCGGCCATGTTTGTCATCGACAAACTGGGACGAAAACCACTGTTGTATATCGGTGCCACCGGAATATGTATTTCTATGCTGATTGTATCGGTTTCTTTCTTCAACGCGAGGTACACCATTGACGAAAGATCCATGGAGGCCCTGGTGGAGGAAGTAACAGAAATGGAACCACTCCCTGTTCACATGGAAAACATTCATAAACTGGATGAATTGATCGGTGAACCTTTTGATAACGAAACCGCATTTTTCAGCCTGGTAAGGGAAAAAGTAGGGCAAGACACCTACAATGTATTTAAGGAAATCATCCTCAAACATTCGATCAGCATCAACTCTATGTGGGTATTGATCGGCTTGCTCATGTTTGTGGCATCATTTGCCATTTCCATGGGGCCGGTCATGTGGACATTGCTTTCAGAAATTTTCCCGAACAAACTCAGGGGGCTGGCCATTTCCATCATGGGTTTCTGGAACTCCATTGTCAGTTTCTCTGTTGCCACGTTATTCCCTGTTCAACTGGAATATCTCGGATCAGATAAAACTTACCTGATCTACGCCATTTTCGGCTTTCTCACCCTTCTCTTTGTCTGGCGCTTTATTCCGGAAACAAAAGGGAAATCACTGGAAGAACTCGAAGAACAACTCATTAAATAGAAAAAGTATGAAATTCCTGAAGATCACACCGATCATATCGCTGACCATCCTCTTGTTTGCCTGCAACAGCGCAACAGATCAGACCGGAAAATACCTTGCAGAAGGCCCCTCCCACGTAGAACTAAGGGAAACCGACGGGAAGTACCGCCTTTACGTCAATGGCGAAGAATTTTTTGTGAATGGTGCCGGATGCGAATTTGGCCCCTGCTATAATGTATCTGATTTCGGAGGCAATTCCATCCGCACCTGGCGCACTGATAATGGGATGCAAACAGGAATGGAGGTGCTGGACGAGGCCTGGGAAAACGGTCTTATGGTCATGATGGGGCTGGATGTGGCCCGTGAACGTCATGGCTTTGACTACGATGACGAAGAGGCAGTTGCAGAACAACTGGAGCGGTTCCGGCAGGAAGTACTTGAACTGAAAGATCATCCGGCACTCCTTGGCTGGGGAATCGGCAATGAACTCAATCTCCGCTATACCAACAAAAAAGTCTGGGATGCCGTGAATGACATCGCACGCATGATCAAAGAAGTGGATGGCAATCACGTTACCACCACCATGCTGGCAGGGATCGGCAAAGGTGAAGTTGACTATATCAGGGAAAACTGCCCTGACATTGACTTCCTTTCCGTTCAGTTTTACGGTGATGTGGTGAACCTGGAGCAGCGGCTTGCAGATGCCGGCTATGATGGCCCGTACCTGATTACCGAGTGGGGCGCCACCGGCCACTGGGAAGTGGAGCGCACCGAATGGGATATACCCATTGAGCAAACCTCCACAGAAAAGGCTGAAGCAATCAAATACCGTTACGAAAATGTCATCCTTGAAGATTCGGATAATTGCATGGGATCCTATGTCTTCCTGTGGGGTCAGAAACAGGAACGAACGCCTTCCTGGTATGGTCTGTTTACAGAGGCCGGAGAAAAAACGGAGGCCATCAACGTAATGGAGTACATGTGGACAGGAGAATGGCCGGAAAACATGGCACCCAGGATGCATGAATTTGTCATTGAAGACATGGGGGGCCGTTATGACAATGTATATCTCGACAAAAACGGGGAATACACGGCCATGTTTGAGGTGGAACATGAAGATTTTGAGAACCTCCATGTGCGCGCGGAGATCATGCCGGAGCCCAGGGAACTCAGTGATGGCGGAGACTATGAACCCAGGCCGGAAACCATTGAAGGACTGATTCTTTCAGCAGGGCTGCAGGAGATCGCTTTCAGGGCACCGGAAGAAGAAGGGGCATACCGCATTTTTGTGTACGTGACGGATAATCATAACCACGCAGCAACAGCAAATATCCCGTTTTACGTCAGATAATTGCAGCACATTCTTAATAAATCACATAAAGACTTGAATTGGGTAATCTTATGAGGCGAGCACGAATAGTTGCGTTTGTTTTGGTGATTATGTTGGTTGGTGGTTGCGGCCCGGCTGGCCCGGAAGTGTATGACGACATACACTTCCGCCGGGCCGACAGCCTTTTGCAATTGATGAGCCTGGAAGAAAAAGCGGGGCAGATGACCAACATCGGGCTTACTGCACTTACGCAGGGGCCTTTCTGGAATGATTTTGACACCTTATTGCTCGACACAGCCAAAATGCAACATTTGCTGATTGACCAACACGTCGGATCTATTCAAAACAAAGGGATATATCCACCCTCAAAGGAGGAGTGGCACCGCATCATAAAATCTCTGCAGCAATTTGTCCTTGAAAACAGCCATCACAAGATCCCGTTGCTCATTGGCATGGATGGGGTTCACGGAGCCACTTACACGGCCGGATCAACCATTTTTCCCCACCAGATTGCACTCGCGGCCAGCTGGAACCCTGAGCTGGCAAGAATTACCGGTGAAGTCACCGCCTACGAAATGCGGGCTTCTTCGCAGCCATGGAACTATTCCCCCACCCTGGATGTAAGCATGCAGCCACTCTGGGGAAGAATGGCCGAAACCTTCGGGGAAGACACCTACATGCACAAAGTAATGGGGCGGGCTTTCATTGAAGGGCAACAGGGAGAATCACTGTCAGACACCACAAGGGTAGCCGTTTGCCCGAAACATTTTGTAGGATACGGGACCCCATTCAGCGGCAAAGACCGATCACCTGCTTATATTCCGGAACATTACCTCAGGCAATATTATATTGAACCATTCCGGGCTGCCATTGAACAGGGGGCTGTTACAATCATGCTCAATTCCGGTTCAGTGAACGGAGTTCCCGGACATGCAGATACCTATCTTGTAAATGAAGTACTCAAGGACGAACTTGGCTTTAAAGGCTTTGTCCTTTCAGACTGGGAAGATGTCGGACGCCTCGCAAGCATGCACAACGTAGCCCATGACAGCAAGGAAGCAGCAAAAATAGCTGTGATGGCCGGGGTTGACATGAGCATGGTTCCATACGATGCAAGTTTTGCAAGGCATATCATCGAACTTGTCAATGAGGGTGAAATACCCATGAGCCGGATTGATGATGCGGTAAGAAGAATCCTTTATGTAAAATTCAAGCTGGGATTGTTTGAACAAGCATGGAACGACCCGGCCGGTTATACCAGATTTGGCTCGGAAGAGTTTGCCAATGAAAGCTATAAAGCGGCCCTGGAAGCAATCACATTGCTGAAAAATGAAAACGAACTGCTCCCCATCGAAAACAAGCACACTAAATTCCTGATTACAGGCCCCGGCTCCGATGCCCTCACTGCCCTCAACGGCCCATGGAGCAGAACATGGGCCGGTGATGATCCGACCTATGACGATCCTGATAAGAAAACCATTCTTGAAGCAATGCAGGATATATATGGAGCCGGCAATATCATCCATACCCCCGGCACTGCCTATGAGGGAGAAGTGGAAAGCCGGGATCACCTGTTGTCAAAGGCTGCAAATGTGGATGTCATTATGGTTTGCCTGGGAGAACGACCTGCCACCGAAAAACCCTCGGACATTGACGAATTGGACCTTCCCGCCAATCAGCTCGAGTTGGTTAAACGATTGCACCAAAGCGGGAAACCGATCATCCTTGTTACGCTGCAGGGTCGTCCGCGAATCATCCGTGAAATTGAACCCCTGGCCGATGCGATTTTTCATGCCTACTGGCCTGGGCATGAAGGGGGCCGGGCACTGGCCACACTCATTCAGGGGAAAGACAATCCCAGTGGTAAACTGCCCTATACCTGGCCACGTTACAGCGGTACCTTACATACATATCAGCATAAAGGAAGTGACAAGCTGGATGGTGAATTCGGAGACGGAGGATTCAACCCCCAATGGGAGTTCGGACACGGGCTGAGTTACACGAATTTCACCTATAACGGGCTCACCCTCTCCGCAGACACCATTCATACCGGCGAGACCCTTCAGGTTCGCATCAATCTGCGGAATACAGGCCCCTACAACGGTAAAGAAGTGATTCAGGTTTACCTCCGCGATCTTGTTGCTTCGATCACCCCGGACGACCGCAAACTGGTCGCTTTTGAAAAAGTTCATCTTGCAGCCTGGGAAACAACCACCCTTGAATTTCTCATCCAATATGATGATTTAAAATTCGTGGACCTCAACAATCAGTGGGTTGCTGAAAGAGGGGAGTTTGAGGTGCTTGTGGGGGGGAACCCGACAAGTTTAAACAAAACCAGTTTCTTTTATACCGGAGAAAGCCCCTGAAGACAGCTCATCTGCCGCAGCCCTTTATCTTTATTTATCAATAAATGGAAATTGAAGCCCAATGCCACAACTTCCTGCTTACATTAACAATCAACCTCTCTTTCTGCCGGAGGGCGATATAAATGGCCACCTGACAGAGATCAACGGAGAGTCCTTCTACTGTATTGAGCATTATAACCTCATGGCCCCTTTCCTCATGAGCATTGTGAGCAGCGGTGACCTGTGGCTTTACCTGTCCAGCAATGGAGGACTTACCGCTGGCCGACAGAACTTTGACAACGCCCTTTTTCCGTACAATACTGATGACAAGATCCATGAGGCGCACATGACAACCGGCCCGTTTACCCTGATCCGGGTTAACGAGGCCAATCGCAAATTAATCTGGGAACCATTCTCAGTTAAAAACGCCGGGTTGTACCACATTCAACGAAACCTCTATAAAAATGTACCGGGCAATAAAGTGGTCTTTGAGGAAATCAATCACACCCTTGAACTTTCTTTCAGTTATGCGTGGAGGAGCAGCGATGAGTTCGGATGGATCAGGCAACCGGTATTGAAGAACCTTTCAGACCAGCCCAGAGAACTGGAGGTTTTCGACGGACTTCTGAACATCCTTCCCTGGGGAATTACCCGCCAGACCCAAAGCATGATGAGCACATTGATGGATGCCTACAAGATCTGTGAATATTTACCGGAAAAAGGAATGGCCCTGTATTACATGTCGTCCATCCCTGTTGACCGTGCCGAACCCAGCGAAGCGCTCAGATCCAATGTGGTCTGGAGTGCAGGTATCGCCCCAGAATCTGTCATGCTGAGCCACGGTCAGCTGGATCAGATACGCAGTGGTGCCGGGGTAAATATGGAACAAAAGATTTACGGAGAAAAAACTGCCTTTATCATCAATGCCTCCGTTGAACTAGAGGCAAAAGACCACGTCCAATGGTCAATCATTGCTGATGTGGCGAAAGACAGCTCCGCCATATTGTCGCTGATGAACCGGATCGGGAGAAGCAAGGATCCGGGATTGCTCATTGAAGAAAGTGCAGCAAAGGACAACGAAAAACTTGCCGCCATGGTTG
This sequence comes from Bacteroidales bacterium, assembly GCA_007129945.1. GTDB lineage: Bacteria > Bacteroidota > Bacteroidia > Bacteroidales > UBA7960 > PUPG01. The sequence continues at coordinate 2,821 of SKUN01000113.1, read as the reverse complement.
CCCGTGCAGACGGGAAGCAGCAAACCGGTGACCCGCTGAGCGATCGGCGGCACTTTGCCAACACCATGTTCAATATCATGCGCGGCGGCATCTTTGCTGACAATTACCGGATTAATATCAGTGATTTTCTTGACCATTTACACAAGAGCAATCCGGCCATCCGGGAGAAATACAACAAAGACTTAAAAAACCTCAAGATAATCAAAGACCTTGATGGTCTCTATAACTACGCACATAATTCCGGAGACAACCACCTGCTGCGCCTTGCAAAAGAATACCTCCCGCTGAGTTTCAGCCGGCGCCACGGGGACCCCAGCCGGCCCTGGAACTATTTTGACATCCGCGTAAAGAACCCCGATGGCACCCCTTCACTTAACTACCAGGGCAATTGGCGGGATATTTTTCAGAACTGGGAAGCCCTGGGATTTTCCTACCCCGCTTATCTGCCGGGAATGATCACTCGGTTCTTAAACGCATCTACTGCTGACGGATACAACCCTTACCGGATCACACGTGACGGGTTCGACTGGGAAGTACCTGAACCGGACAACCCCTGGGCCAGCATCGGATACTGGGGCGATCACCAGGTGGCCTACCTCCTGCGGCTGATGGAGATGCAGGAAAAATTTTTTCCGGGCAAACTGGCTGAGGGACTCAATGACCGTCACTATGTCTTTGCCAGCGTACCTTACCGTATTCGCCCTTACGCGGAAATATGCAAAGACCCTCAGGATACCATCATCTTTGACAGTGCCCTTCATCACCACCTTTTAAAAAGAAGTGAAGAAGAAGGCAACGACGGCAAACTAATGCATCAGGAAAACGGGGAGCTGCAACAAGCCTGTTTCCTGGAGAAAATTCAGGTGAGTTTGTTGACCAAGTTGAGCAATTTTGTACCCGGGGCAGGCATCTGGCTCAACACCCAGCGACCTGAATGGAACGATGCCAACAATGCCCTCGCCGGTTTTGGCACATCCATGGTGAGTCTTTATTACATTCGGAGAATGGTTGATTTTCTGATAAAAATCCTCCGTCAGAGCAAAGAGGGAGCGTTTATCATGTCGAAGGAGGTAGTTGATTTTCACCAGGCGATCTCAACGGCACTGCATAACAATAAACAGCTATTGGCCCGGGGAATATCCGATGAAACCAGGAAAGAAATTACAGACCAGCTGGGGCAGGCAGGTGAGGCTTACCGTGAAGTGACATATAGCGGGTTTTCGGGCGGAGAAAGCAAACTGGACAAGCCCAGCCTGATGAACTTTTACAGCCTGGTATCGGACTACCTGGATCAGTCCATTGAGCTCAACCGTCGTCCCGACGGACTGTATCATTCGTATAACCTGATGGATATCACCAATAACGGTATCAGCGTCAACCACCTTAACCTGATGCTTGAAGGGCAGGCAGCCATCCTCGGCAGTGGTATCCTTTCCCCTGCCCAGACACTGCAACTCGTTGAAGCCCTTTTTGAGTCGGATTTATGGCGAGAAGACCAGCAAAGCTTCATGTTGTATCCTTTCAGAGATCTCCCCGGGTTTCTGGATAAAAACATCATTCCCGGCAAAAAGGTACAACAGTCTCAGCTCCTCCAACACCTTATGGACGCTGGCAATACCGACATTATTAAACGTGACGAAACAGGAGGTTATCACTTTAACGCATCCCTGAAAAATGCCAACGCATTGAAGGAGGCACTCAGTAGTTTGGCCGGGAAGATCGATCCGGATCTGGTATCCGAAGAAACACCGTTGGTGCTTGAATTATATGAAAGCGTTTTCAAACACAGATTCTTTACCGGTCGTTCCGGATCCTTTTACAAATACGAAGGACTGGGATCCATATATTGGCACATGGTTTCGAAATTGCTGCTGGCCCTCGGTGAGCGGATCATTGATTTCGCCAAAGAGCAGCCGGATGATGCGGGCATTCCCGAACTGAAAGCTTATTACTACCGGATCAAAGAAGGGATTGGCATCCATAAAAAGCCAGAAGATTACGGGGCCTTCCCCACTGATCCGTATTCACACACACCTTTAATGATGGGCGCCCAGCAGCCGGGCATGACCGGCCAGGTTAAAGAAGATTTTCTGAGCCGGTTCAATGAACTCGGACTGATTGTGGATGAGGGAAAAGTCCATTTGTTGCCGGTACTACAGCAAAATGATGACTTTAACGAGAAAGGAGAAGCAAGTTTTGGTTTCTGTGGCAGTGAAATATTACTGAAGCGCAATGCAAAAGGAATAAGCGCGCAGGTGAATCCACCCGCATCATCCCCCATTGCATTCACAGAAAACAAACTCTCCGAAGAAGTTTCCGGCAAGGTTTTCCGCAGGTTATTCTAAAAACCCTTATTCTGGTCTTGCATAATGAACCATTGTTCATTATATTTGCCATGAATTTAATTTCAACCATGGCACCACGCAAATTGCGTCCGCGCAAAATCAGTACCCCCCCCATCGTATCAGGGATGAAACCCTATGGTCCGAACCTGCCCTCCGGTAAACCGGAAGTAATTTTCATGCGCTTTGAAGAGTATGAAGCTTTGCGGCTTTGTGACCACGAGGGGATGAATCACCAGCAGGCCTCGGTTCAAATGGATGTATCGCGTCCCACCTTAACAAGAATCTGCCGGCAGGCCAGGAAAAAAGTAGCCACGGCCCTGGCAGAGGGCAAACAACTGATCATTGAAGGCGGGAAGGTGTATTTTGACAGTGAGTGGCACGCATGCGCGGGTTGCGGGTGTTTTTTCAACCACCCGGATACAACCACTGCAGCAGAAAGCTGTGCCCTTTGCGGCAGCAAAAATATTTCCCGCTGT
>SKUN01000106.1 GCA_007129945.1 Bacteroidales bacterium | reverse complement strand
TCACTCAGCCCATGAGAACCAACAACTAACAACCAACAACCGCTTCGGCCGTTTCCCAGGCCATTGGCAGCTTCCCCATCACTCAGCCCATGAGAACCAACAACTAACAACCAACAACCGCTTCGGCCGTTTCCCAGGCCATTGGCAGCTTCCCCGTCACTCATCCCATGAGAACCAACAACCTCCCTGGCCGTTTCCCAGGCCATTGGCAGCTTTCCCTTCACGCTGCCCATGAGAACCAACAACCAACAACTAAAAACCAACAACCAACCCACAACCGCCTGACACCTTCTACCTTCCAGCTTCTACCCTCTACCCTCTAACATCTACCTTCTACCTTCTACCTTCTACCTTCTACCCTCTAACATCTACCTTCTACCTTCAACCCTCCAACTTCTCCCTTCTTCCATAAACCTCCGTAATCTTCCGCAGGTCCTCTATATGGTTCTCTGTAAGCATTTCCCACGTGAATCGCCATTTCCAGTATCCGGGTGATTTGCCGGGGAAGTTCATCCTGGCTTCTTCGTCGAGCCGGAGGATGTCCTGGAGGGGTGCGATGGCTATATCCGCAACGGTTGACCAGGCCAGCCGGATGAAGGACCAGGCGGGGTCATTGTCGTCGAGGCAGAAGTAATCGTGCATCCTTTCCTTGTCTTCGGGCGGGCTGTGTTTGAACCAGCCCACGGTGGTGTTATTGTCGTGGGTGCCGGTGTAAACAATACTGTTTTTGTCGTATGTGTGGGGGATGAAGTCATTTTCTTCTGCCGAGTCGAAGGCAAACTGCAGGATCTTCATGCCCGGCATACCGAATTTTTCACGCAGTTCTTCCACGTCGGGGGTGATCACTCCCAGGTTTTCCGCTACAATGGGTTTGTCTCCGAGGGCGTCGTAGACTGCCTGCAGCATTTTTTCTCCCGGGGCTTTGATCCATTCTCCTTTGATGGCGGTTTCTTCACCGTTAGGTACGGCCCAGTAGGCTGCCAGCCCCCGGAAATGGTCAATGCGCAGGATGTCGTAGAGCAAAAAGTTGGCCTCAATGCGATCGATCCACCATTGGAAACCATGTTTTTCCAGGTATTTCCAGTCATAAATGGGGTTGCCCCAAAGTTGCCCGGTTTTGCTGAAATAATCCGGTGGTACTCCCGCCACAGTGCGTGGCTGGAGATTCTCGTCAAAATCGAAGAGTTCCGGGTGCCCCCAGGATTCAGCACTGTCGAAGGCCACATAGATGGGAAGGTCACCAAAGATTTGGATTTTCTTTTCATTGGCGTAGGACTTCAGGTCGAGCCACTGGTGGTAAAATATTACCTGGAGGAAGCGGTAGAAATCCATTTCCCCGGCCAGTTTGTGTTTGTACGCCTTCATAGCTTCCGGCTTCCGGAGCCGGATTTCATCTTCCCAGTCCCACCAGGGTTGTCCCTGATGATCATCTTTGATCGCCATGAACTGTACATAATCTTCCAGCCACCATCCGTTGGCACCACAAAATTCCTGGTATTGCTGCTTCAGCTGGTTATCACCGGAATGGAGATAACGGTCATAAGCTTTTTTTAACAATTCATATTTATAATGAAAAACCCATCCGTAATCCACTTCATGTTCGGGAAATTGATCATTCTCCGGAAGCTCATCTTTGGCCAGAAGTTCCTGCTTTGTCAGCTTTTCAAGGTCGATCAGCAGCGGGTTTCCCGCGAAAGCGGAAAAGCACTGATAGGGAGAATCGCCATAACCGGTGTGACCCAAAGGAAGGATCTGCCATATGTTCTGACCTGCCTGTTCCAGAAAATCAACAAAACGGTACGCTTCTCTTCCCATGGTACCGATGCCGTATTTCCCCGGCAGGGAGGTGATGTGGAGCAAAATGCCGCTGCTTCTTTCCATATATATATACAAGTTTGTGGTTCGTTATTCGTGACTAGCTATAAGGTGCTTTTGGCTGTGTTGTGGTGGCAGCTTACCTTTAACCTTCCAGTTCTTGTATGGTTTTTTTGATCAGTTTTTCGTCCGGATCATGTACCACAAAGATCATCATGATGGCACCTATGAACAGTGAGACCCCTCCGAAGACGAGCCCATAAATGGGCTGACCGGGTGCCACGATGCTGATGAATGAGCCCAGAACGCTGGCGGCAACAATCTGGGGCATCACAATAAAGATATTGAACAGTCCCATGTAGGTGCCCATTTTATGTGACGGCAGCGAACCGGTGAGGATGGCATAGGGCATGGCAAGGATGCTGGCCCAGGCGATCCCTACGCCCAGCATTGACAAAATGATCCAGTTGGGGTTCGGAACCACCAGGATGCTCAAATAACCCAGTGCTCCGAAAACCAGGGCCATGGCATGGGTATATCTCCGGTTGGTTTTTCTGGCAATGACCGGTAAGAGGAAGGCAACCAGGGCGGCGAATCCGTTGTACACGGCAAAGGAGACCCCCACCCAGTTGGCCCCTTCGTTGTATTCCCGGTCGATCTCTGTCAGTCTGGTTCTTTCTCTTTCGGGGAGGTCAATGTGGTCGGCATGTTGCCGGAAAAAGCGGACCACCCGCATGGAGGCTACCACTTCAGAAGCCCCCTCACTGATAGCGCTTTCGTAAAGATCAAGGTCTTCCTGTATGGAGGGCAGCCTGTCTTCCCAGGCCTCCTGGGGTTGCTCTTCCATTTCCTGAGAGATGGTCACCAGGGTCTCCACGTGCCCGGGCTGGAGCTTCATGTCGTAGTGGTGACTGGTAACACCCGGGGTTCCGAATGTCCACAGGGTAAATAGCCCTACCCAGGAGAAAAACTGTACGACTGCCAGCTGCCCCATGGTTTTGGGCATACGGAACAGGTCATTGATCACGGTCACAAATCCGTTGTTGGTGGTTTTTCGTTTGATCAGGGCTCCGGCAATATACTGGATGAGTCCGAAGAGTATTGCGCCGATGCTGAGGATATACAGGTCGCTTCGGATAAATTCATAACGGAACACCAGGAATGTCAGGATGGCTCCGAGCACGATCCACAGGATGGATGGTTTGCTGAAACGTGTATAGGGTAACAGTTCTCCGGATTTGTGGTCCTGGGCCACCCTGTCGGCACCTTTTTCGAGTTCCTCAAATTCTTTGAGTTGTTCGGGGGTATATTCCTTTGACCGGAAAACGGTCCAGGCCACGGCAGAGAAAAATACGATACCGCCAATCAGAAACGCAATCCGGACGGATGGGGGAACCTGTCCTTCCGGGGCTGTATTGGCCACACCAAAGCCGTTGGTAAGAATCCACGGCAGCATGGAGGCCACAACGGAACCCGTCCCGATAAAGAAACTCTGCATGGCAAAACCCTTGTTGCGCTGATCGGGGGGCAGGTTGTCTCCTACAAAAGCCCTGAAAGGTTCCATGCTCATGTCGATGCTGGCACCGAGTATCCAGAAGATCCCTACGGCGATCCATAACACGGGAGCAGTGGGGAGCAGAATGAGTGCGATGGATGCGCCGATGGCCCCAATAAGGAAATACGGCCTTCTTCGTCCGAGCCGCGTCCAGGTATTGTCGCTCATATATCCGACAATGGGCTGTACGATCAGCCCGGTAACGGGAGCGGCGATCCATAGTATGGGGATGGCTTCCACCTGCGCCCCGAGGGTCTCAAAAATCCGGCTTACATTGGCATTCTGCAGCGCAAATCCAAACTGAATCCCCAAAAAGCCAAAGGTCATGTTCCAAATCTGCCAAAAGGTAAAACGCGGCCTGGTCTTAGTCATATGAAGTCAGGTTAAATGGTTAACTGAATTATTTTGTTGTTGACATTCAACCGAAGAATGTGTAACCGCTTAGGGATCTTGCCCGTGTGTCACCTCATTGGCTCTGAACCGATTATTAACAGAGGTTTAATGCCAGTTTACAACCGGGGTTTTCCACCCGTTTGTATGCACAGGGGCTTTCTGCCTATACAGGGCAACTATCTTCGCCGATCTTATTTGAAAAGTTTAAAGGTAAAAAATTTTCCGGTACAAAACGCAGGATAACCCCCTCGGAGTCACACTTTAAATGTCCGGACAGCTCCGCAAACGTTTGTTTTTTTCCCGGTGCCTGATCACACAAAAACCCCGGTGATCACACGTTTATTATTCCCGTGTACTGAATCTGGCCTCCCTCCACCGCCCGCGCATGACCCCGCCAGGGGTCACACGTTTATTTTTCCCGTGTACTGAATCTGGCCTCCTTCCACCGCCCGCGCATGACCCCGCCGGGGGTCACATGTTTATTTTTCCCGTGTACTGAATCTGGCCTCCTTCCACCACCCGCGCATGACCCCTCGCGGGGTCACCCGTCTGTTTGACCCCGCCAGGGGTCACATGTTTATATAGGGGCGACCATGTGAAAGAAAATTCCTGCATTACCGTGTCGGTTCATGGTAAACTCGGTGCGCAGTACATTGTCGTAGTAGGTAACCAGGTCAACACCAAGACCTGCGCCACCCAGCCATTTATTGGAAAGGGGGTTGTTCTCGCTGAACAGTTTGTCTTTAAGGAAACCCGCATCCACAAAAATATTGGCATAGAGGGCATAGTGAATCAGGGAAAATTTTTCTGAAGAAATAAATCCCAGTTGTATGACCCGTTGTGGGATGAGTTCGTACTTGAGATTTGATTTGAGTACGAGGTACCTGTGACCATCAATGATATAGCTTTCATACCCGCGTACCAGGGAATGTAAGTAACCCAGTCCTTCCTGGTCGAAATAGGAGAGGGTGCTTCCTTCGCTCCATTTGGCCTTGGCACTCCATGCAGTGAACCACCTGGGAGCGAGTCCGAAGTAATGCTGTACTTCTCCTTCCAGGGATGTAACGTCCATGTTTTCATTGCTGAGCAACCCAAAGCCTTTTCTTTGAATGCCCACCTTGAAGTAATAGCCGTCAAGGGGATATGCGACAATGTCCCTGCGGTCGCGGCTGAACTCATAACTGCCACTGAAAAAGGAAAATTCGCTTTTGCCGCCGGGACCGAATCTGGGATTGAGGGTCAGCAGGGTATCTGAATACTGGTAAGAATGATAGCCCAGGGCAATGCGGTGATTGTTATACAATTTGGGACGGATATTGGTATGGACGGCTGCAAAATATTCGTTCGACACATAACTTTCGTCAAGTTCCAGGAATTGTCGTTCGTTGTTTATGGTGGCATAGGCACGCTCCCTGGTCCTGTTCATGCCGTAGCGGAATCCCAGTCCAATGGTTTGATTCCGGTTGATATAAGGCGTATACAGAAGCAGGTGGAAGCTCTGTACATTTCCCATTTTTGCCTGAAGCTGAATTCGTTCGTTGCGTCCTGTCAGGTTGGTGGCGACAGCACGAATCCCGTAATTGAATTTGGAGAGTGAGGGATCTTCCAGCCACTGATTGAGGTTGGGTTCATTAAGCTCAAATACCGGGACCGGCCATATATTCCATCTTTCCACAAAAGTGTAAGTAATCACCAGTTCCGGGAATTCTGTATGGTCAACGGTTGTTTCCACAAAATTGAACAGGGAGGTATTCATCAGGTTGAGTCTTCCTGCTTCCAGGTGTCTGCTGAATTTATTCGCCGGAAGACTGTCTCCGGGTTGGAAAAGCAGTTCCCTGTGAATGATCCGGTCGCGTGTCAGTCTGTTTCCCTCCAGGATAATCTCCCTGACATAAACATCGATATGACTGGCATAGATGGAATCTGCCGTGATAAGCTTCATCCGTGGCTTGAACCATGGAGGTTCTTTCTCAGCGGGGACTTCAGTTTGTGCTTTGAGTCCGTTACCGGCAAGAGCCAGGAGTACCAGGAGGATTATTGTTTTGATCGGTGTCATGATGCAGGAAAGCCTAGATGTCGAGGTATTTCATGAGCGACTCATATCGCTCACTGAGCATTGAGTCGTAGTGACTTTCATTGGCAAAGGATGCCTTAATGACATAGTCGTAGCGGTTGAAGGTCTGAATAATGCTGGAAAGATCCATGACACTGACTTTGAGAGTGACCTCCAGCCGGGTGCTTTCCGGGGGCGAACTCACGCTGACGCTCAGCACCTTGGCATCATTGGCTTCCACGATCCTGGCAATTTCACTCAGGGCATATTCCTGGGTGCTTACTTCCAGTACCAGGATCCCTCCGGGTTGTTTGACCGAAGTGTAATTGGCCATCGATAATATGGTTTCCCAATGGGTGATGGTGCCCAGGTAATTTTCATTCTGGTCAAGAACGGGAATGACAGTAAGGTTTTCCGTAGCCGCCATTTGCAGCACTTCAAAAAAATGCTGATCCGCATACACACAGGAACGGTTCAGCGGTAGCTTGTCAGTTCCTATGGGCTCATCCGGGTCATCCATACTATAGATATCGGAGCTTTTGACCATGCCCAGAAGCTTTTTTCCCTGAACCAGCGGCAGGTGGGGCACACTGAGTTCCTCCATCCAGCTCAGCGCAAGGCTTCCCGGGTCAGTGGGTTTCAGTGGGATCACAGATTTGCTGAGGATATCTTTGGCACGCATGGTTTCAGTCACTTTTATACTGTGAAGGTACTCATTTTTTGAGGAATTATTTTATAGCTTTGTCAAAAAATGCGCTATGGTCAGACTGAGTGTGAATATCAACAAAATAGCCACGCTGCGCAATGCACGTGGTGGCAATATCCCTGATGTGATCAAGGCTGCACAGGATTGCGAACGGTTCGGAGCCCAGGGCATCACGGTGCATCCCCGCCCCGATGAGCGACATATCCGTTACCAGGATGTGCTTGATCTGAAACCTGTGCTGACCACCGAGTTTAATATTGAGGGTTATCCCTCCCGCGATTTTCTTGACCTGGTAAGCCGGGTTAAGCCTGCCCAGGTTACACTGGTGCCCGATCCGCCCGACGCCCTGACTTCCAACGCCGGATGGGATACCATTAAACACCGGGACTTTCTGAAAGATGTGGTGGCAGAACTGAAGGGCCAGGGTATCCGTACCTCGCTTTTTATTGAAACGGACCCGGAGATGATCAGGGCGGCGGCCGCGGTGGGCACCGACAGGGTTGAATTGTATACCGAACCTTATGCGGTGCAGTTCCCTGAGGATAAAGCTGCTGCTGTGAAACCTTTTGCCGAGGCGGCGGAGGTAGCCCATGCAGCTGGCCTTGGTCTGAATGCCGGCCACGACCTGAACCTGGACAACCTGGGCTATTTCGCCAACAACGTGCCTCATTTGCAGGAAGTGTCTATTGGCCACGCACTTATTGCCGATGCCCTGTATTTTGGGTTGCAGAATACCATACAGCTTTACCTGAGGTGTTTGAAGGGGAGTTAGTTGTTGGTTCTCATGGGATGAGTGATGGGGAAGCTGCCTATGGCCCGGGAAATGGCCCAGGCGGTTGTTGGTTGTTGGTTGGTTGTTGGTTCTCATGGGCGGAGTGACGGGGAAGTTGCCGATGGCCTGGTAAATGGGCGAAGCGGTTGTTGGTTGTTGGTTGGTTGTTGGTTCTCATGGGCGGAGTGATGGGGAAGCTGCCAATAGTCTTGGAAACGGGCAGAGCGGTTGTTGGTTGTTGGTTCATGGCTGTAGGGTTATCAATGCCTAAATAGCGTTG
>SKUN01000199.1 GCA_007129945.1 Bacteroidales bacterium | reverse complement strand
GATGGATATAACTGTTCCACTCAGTTCCATAATAGTAAGCCTGAATTGGTTTTTACTGGATTCATTCACAGGATCGCGCCTGCCGGTTTACAGGATCAACTCCTGCCGGTTCACAGGATCAACTCCTGATGGTCAAAAGTAACAGAAAAATGTCATACAGGCAAACCATCAGGCCATTACCAAATACTGCCGGGCATCAGCAACCATCACCGGGTGACCCCGGCAGGTATCACCAAACACCGCAGCGCAAGAACTAAACCACAAACCCCCTTACCCCGAAGGGTACCTTGTCGTTGCAGGAGATCACCAGCGTATGGTCTTTAAGCCAGCTGAACTCCACATCCGCTTCCACATCCACGGCCGATATTTTTTCAAGCTCCGCCTTTTTGAGCACCTCGTTCTTACGGTAAAACGCGGCTTTGAACTCACTGGCATAAAACGTTTCCAGCACAATCAGCCTGTCGTTGACCTGCCGCCATTTCCCCCGGCGATCGGTTCTCCGTAATTCGTTGAGTTTGGGCTGCAGCTCCATCTGGTTCAGCGGCAGGGCGGCTCCGCGAATGTCACTCACATCAATGTGGACGTGAATATCCTGTGAAAATCCCCCGCGCAGCCCCACCACGCCCAGCACCCGCACCCCGCTGTCCATTTTGCGGCCGGTGGAAATATTCCCGTAAATGATGCTCGCATCCGATTTGGTATAAGCCCAGGATGACTCAGGCTCGTCGGGCAACACCTGGCGGCAGTGACCCAGCATGCGCAATTTTTCCCGATCCAGGACGCATCCGGGTACATATAATTCTGTGCTCAGGGGGATGATCCGCAAACCGGGGATGTGTTTTCTGATAAACTGTGTCAATAACATAATGGGATGAAAGATTAATTTCGACTGATCAAATATAACAGATTTATTTTGCCGTTCCGTATAATTTTCACAGCCTTATGTCGGCAAAACAGGGTACGGTTCCGTTCGTATGTTTATAATCCTTATTTTTAGCCGGAAAAAATCTGATCACATCATCGAATTACTAACCAACCTAACCAAGCAACATGAAGCGTTTACACATTTCCCTGTTGATTTTACTGCTGATGCTTTGCGGAGAGGTAACCGCACAGACCGCCCGTGTGACGGGACTGCGGGAAAACACCCCGTCCGTTTTTGCACTGACCAATGCCGAGATTGTCACCGAGCCCGGAAACAGCTTATCCGGTGCCACCATGGTGGTGCGTAACGGCACCATCGAAGCCGTCGGCCGCAACGTCAGTATCCCTTCCGATGCCACGGTGATCGACATGGAAGGAAAAAAGATCTATCCCGGATTCATTGACCTGTTTGCCCATTACGGATTACCCGAACCCGAAGGCGCAGACAACATCCACTGGAATGAGCAGATACGCGCCCATTACAGCAGTGCGGAGAATTTCGTTCCCGACGAGGAAACGGCCAGGGTACTCCGTGCACAGGGATTCGTTGCTGTACAGACCCTGCCCGGCCACGGACTCTTCAGGGGTTATGGCAGCATCACCGCCCTGGGTTCGCGTGAAGCCAACCGCGAACTGATCCGCTCCGATCATTCCCAGGTGCTCTCTTTCCGCCGCTCCAGGGAATTCGGACAAAGTTACCCCACCTCCGGGATGGGATCCATTTCACTGATCCGTCAGACATTCCTGGATGCCGAATGGTACCGCGAAGCCCATAATGCTTACAATGTACAGCAGGGGCTCGAACGCCCGGAGACCAACAGGGCACTGGAAACCATTGACAACGCCCGCCACCAGGAGATCCCCTTCATCATGGAAGCGGAAGATGAGAACTGGGTGATGCGCTCGCACGCCATGGCCTCAGAGTTCGGGCTCAATGTATGGATACGCGGCAGCGGTCATGAATACCGGGCCCTGGAATCCGTCAGCGCAACAGGCCGCCCCCTGATCCTTCCCCTTAATTTCCCGGATGCCCCCAATGTGGCCACCCCGGAAGAAGCGCGGGGCGCATCCCTGGAAGCACTCAGGCACTGGTACTTTGCACCGGAGAACCCCGGTCGTGTGGCGGAAGCCGGCATTCCCATGGTCCTGACCGCTTATGGCAGCGACAAAGATTTTCTGGCCAACCTGAAAACCGCCGTGGAGCGGGGCCTCAGCCCGGAAAACGCCCTGCGTGCACTCACCACCACCCCGGCGGCCATGCTGGGCATCGGCAACCGCTATGGCAGCCTTTCAGCAGGAAAAGCGGCCAGTTTCATCGTGGCTGACAAAGACCTGTTTGATCACACCTCGGAGATCCTCCAGGTGTGGATAGACGGACAGGAATACAAGGTACAGCCCGACCGCAAAGAACCACGCGGACAATGGCTGATCAGCGGAAAAGAAGAACTCAGAGATGCCATACTCAACATTGAAGGACGGCGCGGACAATTCCGCGGAACCGTCAGCCTGGGCGACAAATCTGTAAGGCTGATGCGTATCCGGCTGGAGAACGATCGCCTGTACACAGGATTTGCCGGTGATTCCCTCGGCCTGAACGGCATCATCAGGCTTTCGGCCAACCTGGGCAGCGACGAGCTGCTGGGTGTGGGCGAAACATCAGGCGGTGATTTCTTTACCTGGAATGCGGCCCGGATCGAGCCGGCCGGGGAAGACAGTGAAAGACCAGGAACCCCCTTCACCCCGCTGGACCTCCCCCACCGTTATCCTTCGGTAGATTATGGTCCTGCCTCCATTCCTGAACAACCGGGCCATTTACTGATCCGGAACGCCACCATCTGGACCCAGGGCCAGGAAGGGGTCATGGAAAACGCCGATATGCTCATTACCGACGGGCAGATCGCCGCAGTCGGATACAGTATTGACGCACCAAGGCGTGCTGAGGTGATCGATGCCGGCGGCCGCCATGTAACGCCCGGCCTGATCGACCCCCATATCCACTCCAGCATTACCGGGGGTGTGAATGAAACCGGCGATGCCATCACCTCGGAAACCCGTATCCAGGACGTGATGGATGCCAACAACGTATGGATCTACCGGCTGCTGGCCGGCGGAACCACCACCGCCAAGCTTTTCCACGGTTCGGCCAACCCCATCGGCGGTCAGGATGCCTCCATTAAGATGCGCTGGGGGCACGCTCCCGAAGAATTGTTAATTGAGGATGCCTTCCCCGGTCTGAAAATGGCCCTCGGGGAGAACGTAAAACGGTCGTCCGCGCGCTACCCAGGCAGCCGCCAGGGCACTGAACAGATTATTTGGGATGCTTTCCAGGCAGCCGTTGAATACGGGGAAGCATGGGAACGCTGGGAAGATGATCCCGTCGGCATCCCGCCAAGGAGAGACCTGCAACTGGAGCCCATTCTGGAGGTGATCAACGGGGAGAGAAATGCCCATGTGCATGCTTACCGCCAGGATGAGATGCTCATGATGCTGCGGGTCGCTGAAGAATTTGGCTTTACCGTCGGCACCTTTGAGCATGGCCTGGAAGCCTACAAAATTGCCGATGAACTCAGGGAGCACGGCGCAGCAGCCGTCGTATGGAGCGACTGGGCAGCCTTCAAGGTAGAGGCCTATGACGGGATCCTGCACAATGCAAAAATTCTGAATGATGCCGGTGTACTTACCACCCTGCATTCTGACAATACCCAATTGTCGAGCCGTATGAACTGGGAGGCTGCCAAGACCATGAAAACCGGTGTGGATGAGGTAGATGCGCTGAACTTCATCACCCTTCGTTCTGCACAGGTAATGGGCATTGACCACCGCACAGGCTCACTGGAAGAAGGCAAGGATGCCGATTTTGTGATCTGGAACGGTCATCCCCTGTCTACCTTCTCTACCCCGGACCAGACCTGGGTAGACGGCAGAAAATATTTTGACCGGGAAGCCGACCTGCAATTACGCGAAGAAGTCAGGCAGGAAAGGGCCATGATCATCGGCCGCATCCTGGAACGGCAACAGCGTGAAAGAAACAACAATGATGAAGAGTAAACCAAACAAATCGATATACAATGAAATCAATTGCCAATAACACACATATCAGCAAGTTGTTCAGAAGCTCACTTGCCATGCTGGTGATGCTTCTCCTGGCGGGCAGCGGATTGTTTGCACAAACCCCGGCGCCGCCGCAGCAGCAACCCATTGCCATCACCGGGGGCACCATCCATACCATTACCAACGGGGTGATCCAAAACGGGACGGTTCTGTTTGACAACGGACAGATCATTGCTGTGGGCACAGATGTTGTCGTGCCGGACAATGCCGAAGTGATCGATGCCACGGGAAAACATGTATATCCCGGGCTGATCCACGGTCAAAGCACACTCGGTCTCACAGAGATCGGCCGGATCGCCGAGAGCACCGACCTGACCGAAACCGGCAACATCAACCCCAACATTCGCGCCCAGGTGGCATTTCATCCCATCAGTGAACATATTCCGGTAGCCGCCGTAAACGGGGTGACCACGGTGGTACCCACCCCCGGCGGAAGTCTCATTTCCGGAAAACCGGCTGCCATGATGACCGATGGCTGGACCTGGGAGCAGATGACACTGAGAGAAGGAATCGCCATGACGATCAACTGGCCGTCGATGCGCAACAACAATCAATACAGGGAGGCCGTGGAGGAACTTCAGCAGGCTTTCGACAAGGCGCGCAGGTACCAGACTGCCAGGGCCGCCATGGAAGCAGGCGAAGGACCGCACCATGCTTTCGACATCCGCTGGGAAGCCATGCTGCCGGTACTGGAAGGCGAAATGCCGGTACTGGTCAATGTGGGTGACCTCCGTCAGATACAGGCAGCCATCGCCTGGACAGAGAAAGAAGGACTGGATGTGATCCTGGCGGGAAGCCGTGATTTCGGGCTGGTGGCCGACCAACTGGCAGACAAAGGAATCCCCGTGATGCTCACCGGTGTGATCTCCGGACCGGACACAAGCTGGGAAGCCTATGATCAGGGGTACACCAACCCCCGGAAACTCTATGAAGCCGGAGTGAACTTCTGCATTGCGGGCGAAAGCTCTGCCGCCTATGCCTACCGCCTGCCCCATCATGCGGCATCCGCCGTGGCCTTCGGACTTCCGGAAGAGGAAGCCCTGAAATCCGTCACCATCAATGCCGCCCGCATACTGGGTATCGACGACCTGGTGGGCAGCATTGAAGCCGGCAAGGACGCCACCCTGATGATCACTACAGGCAACCCGCTGGAACTGTGGACAAGTAACGAACAGGTGTTCATCCGCGGACGAAAACTGGAGATGATGGACAAGCACCACCGCCTTTACGAACGCTACAAGGAAAAACACCGGCAGGAACAGTTGTAAGACAGTATTTTTTTTTGTATTTTGCGCCCTTAATTCAACACGAATCATCCAATTTTACTGCAAAAAGCAAACTGGATATTAATTTCTTACAAGTATCAAACCTAAAAACTGAAGCGATGAAAAAAATTCTGAAAAGTCAACATGTTCTTCCTTTTATGGCAGCCCTTCTGTTTGTGGCATTCATGGCATCATGCGGTGGCGGTGGTGCACAGCGCCAGGTACAGGAAGAAAGACTGGAAGAGGTGAGGTCAGAAGTCGTCCAGGACTTGAACCAGCTCAGAAACAACATCGATGAGCGGATCAGTGTCATTGAAGAAGAGATGGAAGAAGCTGAGGGCGAACTCCTGGAGCAGCTGGAACTGGGCAGGGAAGCCCTTGAAGAGCAGCGTACCAGAATTGATGAGGAACTTGAGAATGTGGAAGACGCCACCCTCGAAAACTGGGACGAAACGGTGAACCGCGTAACAATGACCTATCGTGAGGCCAATGAAGAAATGAACACCGTCTCCCAGAACGTGAGAGACTGGCTGGAAAGGGAGCAGGAGTAAACGCTCATCCGGCAAGCGAAACACACTCATCCCACAGAAAAAACGAAGCCTGTCTGCTTTTGCGGACGGGCTTTTTTTGTACCGGTAAAAAACGTACCTTTGCAGGCTTTTTCAATCACATACATTTACATCTGATCCATGATCCGCAACATTGCCATTATTGCCCACGTTGACCACGGCAAAACCACCCTGGTCGACCGCCTTTTGCACCAGGTCAAACTTTTCCGCGAAAACCAGGAAACCGGGGAACTGATTCTCGACAGCAACGACCTGGAAAGAGAACGGGGCATCACCATTTTGTCCAAAAACTGCTCAGTACGCTATAAAGACATCAAGATTAATATCATTGACACGCCCGGTCACTCCGACTTCGGGGGCGAGGTGGAACGTGTGCTGAACATGGCCGACGGCGTACTGCTGATCGTGGATGCCTTTGAAGGGCCCATGCCACAGACACGCTTCGTGCTGGAGAAGGCCCTGCTGCTGGACAAAAAACCCATCGTGGTGATCAACAAGGTGGACAAACCCCACTGCGACCCCGACCTGACCCAGGAAAAGGTCTTTGACCTGATGTTCAGCCTGAATGCCACCGAAGACCAGCTGGATTTTCCCACCGTATTCGGCTCCGCCAAAGGAGGCTGGATGTCGGACGACTGGAAGAACCCCACCACTGACGTATCCCACCTGCTTGATATGATCATCGAACACATCCCCGAAGTCACCTACCCGGAAGGAAGCACCCAGATGCAAATCAACTCACTGGATTACAGCTCATACGTAGGTCGTATCGCCGTGGGCAAACTGACCCGCGGCAGCCTGAAGGAAAACCAGCCGGTTTCACTGGTCAGGCGCGACGGAAGCGTTGTGAAATCGCGCATCAAGGAACTCTATGTGTTTGAAGGCCTGGGCAAACAGAAGGTCAAGGAAGAGATCCATGCCGGTGAGATCTGTGCCGTGCTCGGCATCGAGGACTTTGAGATCGGCGACACCATTGCCGATTTTGAGAGCCCCGAAGGGATCAAACCCATTGACATCGACCTGCCCACCATGAGCATGCTGTTTTCCATCAACAACTCCCCTTTCTTTGGCAGGGACGGGAAATTCGTCACCAGCCGCCACCTTCGCGACCGGCTGATGAAGGAAACCGAAAAAAACCTGGCCCTGAGGGTGGAAGAAACCAATTCGGCCGACTCCTACCTGGTATTCGGACGGGGCATCCTGCACCTGTCTATCCTGATCGAGACCATGCGCCGGGAAGGCTATGAACTGCAGGTAGGCCAGCCCCAGGTGATCATGAAAGAGATCGACGGGAAAAAGCATGAACCTGTGGAAAACCTGACCGTGCATGTACCGGAGGCCTTTGCCGGAAAAGTAATCGAGATGGTTTCCCAACGCAAAGGCGACATGGTGAACATGGAACAGAAAGGCGACCGGACCATACTTGAGTTCGACATCCCGGCCCGCGGACTCATCGGGCTGCGCAGCAATATGCTCACCATCACCGAGGGAGAAGCCGTCATGGCCCACCGCTTCAAGGCCTTTGAACCCCACAAGGGCGAGTTCGGCACAAAACGCAACGGGGCCCTGATCGCCATGGAAACCGGTACGGCCATCGCCTACTCCATCGACAAACTGCAGGACCGCGGGAAATTTTTCGTCGAACCGGGATCCGAGATCTACGCCGGCCAGGTGATCGGTGAAAACACCCGCCAGGATGACCTGCTGGTCAATGTGATCAAAACCAAGAAACT
>SKUN01000105.1 GCA_007129945.1 Bacteroidales bacterium | reverse complement strand
GAGTCATACGATGACAGGTCGTCGGCCCACAGGAATGCTTCCTGCCTTAACTCAATGGATGCCGGGAAAAAACGAAACAGGGCGATCAGGATGGGAAGCTGCAGCAGCATCGGAATACACCCCGACATTGGGTTGACCCCTGCTTTTTTGTACAGACTCATGGTGGCCTGCTGCTTCTTCATGGCGTCTTCCTTCTTCGGGAATTTCTTGCCCAGTTCATCGATCTCCGGTTTCAGTAACCGCATTTTCGCCTGCGACAGGTAAGTTTTGAACGCGATCGGAAGCAGGACAAGTTTCAGCAAAACGGTCAGTATCAGGATGACAATCCCGTAATTCAGCTGAAAACTGTCCAGGAAGTTAAATACCGGGATGACGGCATAGCGGTTGATCCAGGAGGTCAGAAAGAATCCCCATCCAAGAGGGATCTGTCTTTCCAGCTCCAGGTCATAAGCGGTAAGTTTACGGTAGCTGTTAGGACCGAGGTACCACCGCATATTATAGGTGTTGTCTCCGCGGGCATCATAATCAATATTGATGGAGGCTGACATTTTTTTCAAATGGTCTTCTTCCTCTTCACCCAATGATTCCGTGGCGATATCTGCATTGGCAAATCCTTCTTCGGATATCAATACCGAAGAGAAAAACTGTTGCTTGAAGGAAATCCATCTCACGCTTGTGCTCAGTCTTTCTTCATCGTCACGGGTAGGTCTGATCCGTGAAACTTCGTCATTGGTATATTTATAATAGATGGTGGTGTTGTTCTGTTCATTGTCCCTGTTCTTTTCCAGCCTTGGCAATCTGGCCTGCCAGTCCAGATTGATAAAAGTGGTATTGGCTGCGATCGCTTCACGGGTTCCTACAAAACGGATGTCGAAATCAACCATGAACTCATCATCCGAAAGCCCGTAGCTCATTTCAATATAACTTGGGTTTTCGGGGGTGTGAAAATTGCTGTACGCCCGCATGGCAAAGGTCATCGGCCCGTTTCCGGTAACAGGTTCATCCGGATCTCCTGTGTACGGCTGTCCATTCAGGTAGGGGGTGAAATAAAGGTTTTCGGTGGAAATATTTCTGTTTCCGGAAAAGAAATTGAAAGTAAACCTGTCTTCCTCCCCGTCAAGTAAAAGCAGGGGCCGCTGATCAAAAGTCTTGTAATTTTTCAGCTCAACGGTGTGTAAATGTCCGCCCCGTTTACTGATCCGGAACCTGAAAACATCATTTTCTACTGTATAGTAATGCGCTTCCCCGGTGGCTGCCCCGGAAAAATGTCCCATCTGTTCTTGCCGGGCAACCATCCTGACAGAGTCCAGGGCTTCCTGGTCAGCAGTTACTTCATCAGGGAGATCTGCATGTTCTTCGGGAAGTGTGTCGGGTTCCTCTGCCAGTCGCGCCTGCGCCTCTGCTTCAGCTCTGTGCACTGCAGCAATGCTGTCCTGTATCCTTCTGGCTTCCATCCGCTCTTCTTCAGATGGTGCCATCCAGACACTGTACCCGATTAAAATGGCGGCAATCAGTATTAACCCGAAAATATTATCTCTGGTCATTTAGATCCTGTTTTTTTGTTGGAGTGCAAATATAGTTTAAATAGGGGAAATGTCCTTTGCCGGACATGGTAAAAATGTATAAATTTAAAGGTCAGCGGGTTACCTCTTAAGTGGTCAGCGGGTGGTTGTTTTAGCTGCCCGGACGAAATCGATAAAGAGCGGGTGGGGGCTGCTCACTGTGCTTTTGTATTCAGGGTGGAACTGAACGCCCACAAACCATGGATGATCCTGCATCTCCACAATTTCCACGAGGCCTGATTCGGGATTGATGCCTGTGGCCAGTATGCCGTGCTTTGTCAGCTGGTCAAGATAGTCATTGTTGAGTTCATACCTGTGCCGGTGACGTTCTGATATTTCATTTGTCCCATAGATTTTACTGGCCCTTGAGCCGGGGCTCAGTGTGCAGGGATATGCCCCCAGACGCATGGTTCCGCCTTTGAGGTGTACTTTTTTTTGTTCTTCCATGATGTCGATGATCGGATCCGGGGTGTCCGGGATCATCTCCGTGGAGTGGGCTTCCGGAAGGTTCAATACGTTTCTGGCGAACTCAATGGTGGCACATTGCATGCCAAGGCATATCCCCAGAAAAGGGATTTTATTTTCCCGGACGTATCTGATTGTGGTGATTTTTCCTTCGATACCCCGCTTGCCGAATCCCGGGGCTACAATCACTCCTTTTAAGCCTGCCAGTTTTTCGGCCACATTGTCGCTGTCAATTTCCTGGGAATGGACCATACGCAGGTTGACCCTGCAGTAATTTCTGGTTCCGGCATGGATCAGTGCCTCCATAATTGATTTATAGGCATCCATCAGCTCAACATATTTACCGACCAGCCCAATGTCTATGGTGGCTTTGGGCGACTCCAGCCGCTGGATAAAGGCCTTCCATGATTTGATATTGGGGGCAGGCCTGGTTGACATCTTCATTTTTTTAAGTGCCACTGCATCGAGGTTTTCTTCCCGCATGAGCAAAGGCACCTTGTAGATGCTGTTCGTATCGATTGATTCAATTACTGCGGATGCATCTACGTTACAGAACAGTGCGATCTTGTTGCGCAGGGTATCGTTCAGGGGCTTTTCGGTACGGCATACAAGGATGTCAGGCTGTACTCCATACTCCAGCATGGTTTTTACCGAATGCTGGGTGGGTTTGGTTTTGAGCTCTTTTGCCGCAGCCAGGTAGGGGATGAGTGTCAGGTGGATGACAAGGCTTCTGGATCCCATTTCCCATCGCAGTTGCCGGATTGCCTCCACATATGGCAAGGATTCTATATCGCCGACGGTCCCACCAATTTCTGTAATCACGAAATCAAACCGGTTCTCTTCTCCCAGCAGCTTGATGCGGTATTTGATCTCGTCGGTGATATGAGGAATGACCTGTACTGTTTCACCAAGGTAATCACCGCGTCTTTCTTTTTCGATGACCGACTGGTAAATCCGCCCTGTGGTTACATTGTTGGCCTGAGAGGTGGGTGTGTTCAGAAAGCGTTCATAATGACCCAGGTCCAGATCCGTTTCTGCTCCGTCCTCGGTCACGTAGCATTCTCCGTGTTCGTAGGGGTTCAGGGTTCCCGGGTCAATATTTATATATGGATCCAGTTTCTGTATGGTTACCCTGTAGCCCCTTGCCTGTAAGAGTTTTGCCAGGGATGCGGAAATGATTCCTTTACCTAGTGAAGAGGTAACCCCCCCGGTAACAAAAATATATTTGGTTGATGAGATCGAAGAAGCCATGGCTGATCGTTTTTACTCAAAAAAACTATACGGGATTAAACCTGCGAAAGTAAGAAAAGATTGCCAGATTATGGGGAATCTTTTTTGTAGGGGGCGGGTTTGTGTTTCCCTGCGTAAGGTTTTTTTAACAGCCTGGGGTCTTTAAGGGGCTGGGGAACGTCGAAACGACCAGTGTCATAAGACGGGTTTGTTTCGTTCTTCCTCTTAATCACCTTCTTTCTTTCCAGGATGCTGTTATCATCCCTGTTTACTTTTTCTTCAATGGTAATTTCTTCTGTTTCTTCCGCTTCTGTGGGGACAAATTTAGTCCCTCCTGTTTTCTTGATCAGGTAATATCCGCCTGCCAGGGCAATCATGATCGCCGCAATTCCGATAATCTCTGTCCCGCCGTAAACGTCAAAATCCATGACAATGATCTTCCGGGCAATGGCAATAATGGCGACCAGCATGACCACCTCCACATGAATGACGTTCTTTTTGAAGTACACTTTGATGGTGTCAAGAAGCTCAATGCCAATAACAACCAGCAGAAATACACCAAAAACCTGCATCAGGTTATCCAGGTCAATGATCAGGTGATCCGTCCCGCTGTTGATAATGGATTTAATCAACACATATCCCAATTCAACAGTGGCGGAGATCAGCAGGATGGACATCAGGCCGATCAGCGTTTTGATGATATATCGTTCAATAACCTGAACTGTTTTCCTCAGGCGGGGGGGGCTGCTGTCTGTATCGGGCATGGAAATATCCTATATATGATTCAACCTTGGGTCAGGGGTAATAATTCCGCAAAATTACAAATTATTTATGTCTTTTTAATGGCAGGGGCACAAAAAATCCCGCCGGTAAAAAACTGCGGCGGGATTCTCTGACTGAATAAATAAAGGGAAATTAACGGTTAACTAAGGTCAAAGGGAAGGGGGTCTTCCTGTTCAGGTTTACTGATAAGCAGTAAGAAATCTTTGAATGACAGGTTAAAACACGGCATTGCTTCCATTGTTTCACCGGCCCCGATCTGGCTGCGTACGTAAGATGGAAGAGGCTCTTCAATTTCTTCTGTGCCGTGTTGATACAATTGAAAGACGACCCCGTCTGCTGTTTCAAATTTCAACAGGTTCTCTGCTGATGCGGTGTTGTTTAAACCAATTGTACCGGCCAGTGCCAGCGTAATTAATGTGAGTGAAAATATGTTGGTTTTCATAATTATGATTTTTTTGTAAAGTTAGCAATTAAATATTATTTAGACTTATTAAAAATAAAGATTTTTGCATTTTTTTCCCCTTCTTTGGTTTTGAACTAAACGGTGAAGGGGAGTACGTGTCTTTACCTATATATACAAATTTGCGGGTCAATTGTTCACCCAAAAATCGATTATCTTTACAGCCATGATGCCTTATGAAGGTTTGAGACGTGCGACCTTATTGCTGGGGAGTACCCTGACAGTAATGGCCGGAGCAATTATTTCCCCGGCGCTTCCGGAGATCAGCCGTGCCTTTTCCCATTTGCCTGATGCCGAATTACTCAGCAAGCTATTGCTTACCTTGCCTGCATTGTTCATTGCCCTGCTTGCTCCGGTTGCCGGCTATTTGCTGGACTGGTCCGGAAGACGCTATGTCCTGTTTTTCTCCCTTGTATTGTATGCGGTGGCGGGGACAACTGGTGCTTATTTGTCAAATATCTACCTGATCCTTGCGGGAAGGGCATTTCTCGGCATGGCTGTCGGAGCCCTTATGACCGCTATTATTACCCTGATCGGTGATTATTATGAGGGCCCCCTTCGCAGTACCGTCATGGGGTACCAGGCGGCATTTGCTTCAGCCGGCGGTCTGGTATTCATCTCTACCGGCGGGTTACTGGCTGACATCCACTGGCGTTATCCTTTTCTTATTTATGCCGTCTCACTGATCATCCTGGCAATGGCATTGGTATCAGTTTACGAGCCGGCCAGGGTTAAACCTGCGGGAAAAGTTGCCCTTCCCGGCAAAACACTATTGCGAATGGTCCCTCCCCGGGTTTTCTGGGTGTATGCCGTAGCGTTTTTTTCTTTTGCGGTGTTTTATATGATTCCTGTGCAGATGCCCTTTATGTTGAGCAACCTCGAAGGGGTGACCAATACCCGGACCGGGATCGCCATTGCCAGCATGAATATTACGGCAGTTACCATGGCCTTTAATTATGCCCGTATCCGCCGGAGGCTTGACTTCCCTTATATCATGAGCCTGGTGTATTTGCTGGTGGCCCTGGGGTACATCATCATTGGCGTCAGTGATTCCTACGGTTTGATGGTATTCGGCATTCTTGTCTGCGGGCTTGGTTTCGGTATGCAGATGGCCAACGTGAATCTCTGGCTGGTGAACATGGCCCCTGCTGAGATCAGGGGCACACTGGTTGGCTACCTGAATACATGTATTTTCCTGGGAATGTTTTTTTCTCCGATATTATTACAACCCCTGGTTATGATGACATCGCTCTACCAGAGCTTTATTCTCGTGGCGGGAATTTTGCTTGTGATTGCAGGGTTGCTCACATGGAGTAAAAAAACGGGCTTTTGGGATAAGGAAGCAATCAGTACCAATGCGAACTGATGGCTCAATGGCTGCCCCGGGAGTCTCAGGACGGATCCTTCAGCCGGGCGATAACCTCTGCCGGCTGTGAAGATCTGAATACACTGCTTCCGGCTACAAGAATATCTGCGCCTGCTTCAACCAAAGATTTTGCATTGGCTTCATCCACGCCCCCGTCTACTTCGATAAGGAGTTCCGGGTTAAGCTGTTTTTTCATTCCGGCCAGGGTTCGTATCCTTTCATAGGTTGAAGGAATGAATTGCTGACCTCCGTACCCCGGATTCACCGACATCAGGAGGACGTAGTCAACCTCAGGAAGGATTCCTGCGAGCAATTCCACATTGTTATGCGGGTTGATGACCACGCCGGGTTTCATATCCAGCTTCCTGATCTGTTGTATGGTTCTGTGCAAATGGGGGCATGTTTCATAATGCACACTCAGCCAGTCAGCCCCACTGGCCTTAAAGTCTTCCAGGTACCTTTCCGGCTTGCTGATCATCAGGTGTACATCCAGGGCCTTTTCTGCAACAGATTTAATTTGCCTGACAATGGAAAAGCCAAAAGAAATATTCGGGACAAAATCACCATCCATCACATCCACATGAAAAAGATCGGCCTTACTCTGATTCACCATACGGATGTCTTTCTCAAGATGGAGAAAGTTGGCTGCCAGCAGGGAAGGGGCTACAAGGTGTTTCATGTACTGAAAAGTTTCAGGCTGCTATCAGCCAAGATAGGTTCTGAGGATCTTGCACTTGGATGTATGTTTTAAATGCCGGAGGCCTCTTTCTTTGATCTGTCGTGCCCTTTCCCTCGTCAGACTGAGTTTTTCGCCAATTTCTTCAAGGGTATGGGGTTGCATTCCGTTCAGTCCGAAATAGTGCCGGATTACGTCTGCTTCTCTTTCCTGCAGGGTGGCTACGGTTCGTTCTATCTCGCTTCTCAGGGAGTCATACAGTAAGTTGTTTTCCGGTGCACTGCCTGCTTCGTCAGTGTGCAGTACCTCATACATGTCTGATTCCTCACCGTCCAGGATCGGTGCATCCATAGACAAATGCCGTCCGCTGTGTTTCAACGCGTCCTGCACTTCTTCGGGGGTCAGGTCAATCATTTCAGCAATTTCATCGGGGTCGGGTTCCCTTTCGTGTTTTTGCTCAAGGATACTGTAGGCCTTATTTACCTTGTTAATGGTGCCTATTTTATTCAAAGGCAACCTTACAATCCTTGCCTGTTCAGCCAGAGCCTGCAATATGGATTGACGAATCCACCAGACGGCGTAAGAAATAAACTTGAACCCCCTTGTTTCATCAAAGCGTTCAGCGGCTTTCATAAGCCCCAGGTTGCCCTCATTGATCAGATCAGGCAGGCTTAACCCCTGGTTCTGGTATTGTTTGGATACAGAGACGACAAAGCGCAGGTTGGCTTTTGTCAGCTTCTCCAATGCGGCTTTGTCGCCTTGTTTGATCCGTTTTGCCAGTTCGACTTCCTCTTCAGCGGAGATCAGCCCTACTTTGGCAATTTCCTGTAAATATTTATCAAGCGACGCGGTATCCCGGTTGGTAACCTGTTTGACTATTTTTAATTGTCTCATAGACTTAACCGATAGATGATGGGTGTAAATATACCCTATAATCTTTTAACGTCGCAGAAAAAAGGAGGAAAATCCTTAACGATTATTTTCCCTCGGCAGAAGTGCCTTGCGTGATAGTTTCAGCTTGCCTGTCTTTTTGTCTACATCAAGCAACTTTACCTCTATCTCGTCTCCTGCTTTAAAACCGCCGTCTTCCACTTTTTCCAGTCTTCTCCACTCTATTTCGCTGATGTGAAGCAGACCTTCTTTCCCGGGAAGGATCTCTACGAACAATCCAAAGGGGACAACGCTTTTTACGGTTCCCTGGTAAACCTGTCCGATTTCGGGTACGGCAATAATCCCTTTGATCCGGTCTACCACAAAATCGATGGAGTTCTTGTCTTCTGAAACAATGTCTACCACACCGTAGTCTCCGACTTCTTCAATGACGATGGTACTGCCACTTTCTTTCTGAAGCTCCTGGATGACTTTTCCACCGGGACCAATGATGGCGCCGATAAATTCTTTGGGTACGGTGAGCTTGACAATTCGCGGTACATGGGGTTTGTAATCAGTCCGGGGGGCAGAAATTGTTTTCGCCATTTCCTGCAGAATATGCAGCCTGCCCTCTTTTGCCTGGGTCAACGCCTCTTCCAGCACTTCGTAACGCAGTCCGTCAATTTTTATATCCATCTGACATGCGGTAATTCCATCGGTTGTTCCGGTCACTTTAAAGTCCATGTCGCCAAGGTGATCCTCGTCGCCCAATATATCCGACAATACCGAATACTTTCCTGTTTCAGGGTCGGCAATCATTCCCATGGCGATGCCTGATACGGGTTTATTGATTTTGATACCGGCGTCCATCAGGGCCATGGTGCCGGCACAAACAGTTGCCATGGAAGAAGAACCGTTGGATTCAAGAATATCAGAGACGATCCTTACGGTATAGGGGTTGTCATTGCCATTGGGCAATACAGGCCGCAGCGCACGCATAGCCAGGTTGCCGTGACCGATCTCCCTGCGACTGGTGAAACGCATCATTTTTACCTCACCGGTGGAAAATGGCGGGAAATTGTAATGGAGCAAAAATTTACTTTTACCCTCAATAACGGCTCCGTCTATGGTTTGTTCATCCAGTTTGGTGCCCAGTGTAACGGTGGTCAGTGACTGTGTTTCTCCACGGGTAAAGATGGCCGATCCATGCGCTGCAGGCAGGTAATCCACTTCTGTCCATATGGGGCGTATTTCATTTGGTTTACGTCCGTCGATCCGCGTTTGTTTTTCCAGCACGAAATTGCGAATGGCGTTTTTCTGGATCTCGCCAAAATAAGATTTGATGAGGCCGGCTTTCTCTTCCTGTATTTCTTCCGGAAGTCCTTCTTTGAATGTCTCCAGCACTTGATCATAGGTATCCCTGCGTACTTTTTTGTCCGTAATGGTTTGTGCCGTCACATCATAGAGCTTTTGGTAAAGCTCCTCTTTCATTTGGGTGTAGAGATCCTCATCTGTTTCAACCGGCGGATATTCACGTTTGGGCTGTGATTTGGACACTTCTTTGGCCAGGTCTATCTGAGCCTGGCACTGAAGTTTGATGGCTTCGTGTCCTTTTTGGATGGCCTCAAGCATCTCCTGTTCAGATACCTCTTTCATCTCACCTTCCACCATGACGATATTGTCCAGGGTGCCGGCGATGATCATATTGATGTCCGCCGATTCCAGTTCTGTAATGCCTGGGTTTACGACGAATTCATTGTTGA
This sequence comes from Bacteroidales bacterium, assembly GCA_007129945.1. Taxonomy (GTDB): domain Bacteria; phylum Bacteroidota; class Bacteroidia; order Bacteroidales; family UBA7960; genus PUPG01. The sequence goes on along the minus strand of SKUN01000105.1, from coordinate 14,219 downwards.
TGCGTGCGACCCTTACCTCTGAGATCGGGCCGTTAAAAGGAATGTCAGAGACTGAAAGGGCTGCGGAAGCCGCCAGTCCTGCCAACGCATCCGGGAGTGTATCCTTCCCGGCTGATATCAGTGATATCAATACCTGGGTTTCTGCCTGGTAAAAGTCCGGGAACATGGGGCGAAGCGCCCTGTCAACCAGGCGTGATATCAAAATTTCATGCTCTGAGGGCCGGGCTTCCCGTTTGAAAAAGCCTCCGGGAAATCGTCCGGCAGCCGCATATTTTTCCTGGTAATCAACTGAAAGGGGAAGGAATGATTGTCCCTCCTTTACCTCTGATCTGGCAACCACGGTGGCCAGAAGCATGGTGTCGCCCATACGCACCACAACGGAGCCGTCGGCTTGTTTTGCTAGTTTTCCTGTTTCAAGGGTGATCACTTTTCCATCACCCAGGTCAATTTTCTTCTGGATTCCAATTTGTGTACTCATCTGATTTCAGTCTTTCGTCTTAAATATGTTTGTCAACTAGATGCTTATATAAAAAAACAGGCAATTTCTCAAATTGCCTGTTTTTTTATGTAGTGAATTATTTCCTGATGTTGAGTTTCTTGATAATTTCCCGGTAACGGTCAATTTCCTTATCCTTTAGATAATTTAGAAGCTTGCGCCTTTTCCCGACGAGCAAAATCAATGATCTCCGGGTGTTGATGTCTTTCTTGTTTGCTTTTAAGTGCTTGGTAAGGTGATCGATACGATGCGTGAACAAAGCGATTTGGCTTTCGGGAGACCCTGTATTTGTCTCTTCACCACCATGCTCCTTGAAAATATTCTGCTTGATTTCCGGGCTTAAATACATGATTTTGAATGATTTATTTTTTGTTCGTTTTCTTGTGTTTCTGCCTTAAGGCCTGCGAAATTACAAAGGTTTTCTTAGTTTAACAAACATTTTTTATTATTATTTCAAGTATTTCTGGAAACCGGTATGAATCTTTTATCAAGGCTGATACGAATCCCAGCTTTTTATTTTCAGATCATCAATCCTTAGCTGACAAAATGCGTAGATAAATGCACTTGCAAGCCTGGCATTTGTAATAATTGGAATGTTGCAGTCAATGGCGTTTCTGCGGATGGAGTAGTCGTTGGAAAGCTCGTCCCGTGTATGGTCTTTCGGAATGTTAACAACCAGGTCAATGTAGTTTTCGCGCAAGTAGTCGAGTACATTGGGTTTTTCTTTTTCATCCGGCCAGTGCAGAATGGTTGATGGGATCCCGTTTAATTCAAGAAAACGTGCTGTTCCTCTGGTAGCAAAGAGGTTATAATTGTTTTTTACAAGCAAGTTACAGCTGTTGATTAACTCAGCTTTTGAACGCATGGGGCCTGTACTGAGCAGAATGTTGCGTTTTGGGATGGTATAACCGACAGCGAGCATGGCCTTGAGCACTCCCTCGTAATAGGAGTCGGCAAGGCATCCCACTTCCCCCGTGGAAGCCATCTCCACTCCCAGTACCGGATCAGCTTTTGCCAGGCGGGAAAAGCTGAACTGCGGTGCTTTGACTCCCAGGTGGTCAATTTCAAAGATGGAATGCCGGGGTTTCTCAGTCTTTCTCCCCAACATGACCTTTGTGGCCATTTCAATCAAATTAAAGTTCAGAACCTTGGAGGCAAAAGGGAAACTGCGGGATGCCCGGAGATTGCATTCAATCACCTTTACCTGGTTGTCTCTTGCCAGGAATTGCATGTTAAACGGTCCTGAAATGTTCAGTTCTCTGGCAATGGATTTACTGATCTTCTTAATTTGACGGATGGTTTCAAAATAGATTTTTTGGGGTGGCAATACCATAGTGGCATCCCCTGAGTGTACCCCTGCAAATTCTATGTGCTCTGAAAGCGCATAAGTCAGAATCTCTCCCTGGTCTGCTACTGCATCGATTTCAATCTCCTTGGCTTCTTCAATAAATTCGGAAACCACTACAGGATATTGCTTGGATACTTTTGTTGCCAGGGTAAGGAAGTGATGTAATTCCTCACTGTTGGACACGACGTTCATGGCTGCCCCCGAAAGTACATAAGAAGGCCTGATTAGTAAAGGGAATCCCACATTTTCTGCAAATTGTTCAATGTCCCCGATATTTGTGAGTTCTTGCCAACGTGGCTGATCAATGCCCAGGTTGTCAAGCATCTCAGAGAATTTGTGACGATTTTCTGCCCGGTCTATGGAAAGGGGGGAGGTGCCCAATACAGGCATGTTGTATTTGTGTAACCGCATGGCCAGGTTGTTCGGGATTTGTCCTCCCGTGGCGACAATGGTCCCGCGCGGGTTTTCAAGCTCCAGGATGTCAAGCACCCTTTCCAGTGACAATTCATCGAAGTAAAGCCTGTGACACACATCATAATCAGTGCTCACGGTTTCCGGGTTATAGTTGATCATTACTGCACGAAACCCTTCATCTGAAATGGTTTTCAGGGCGTTCACCCCGCACCAGTCAAACTCCACGCTGCTTCCGATCCGGTAAGCCCCGGATCCCAGGACCACGACCGAATTTTGGTCATCAGGGAACTCAACATCATGTTGGCTGCCGGCATAAGTCAGGTACAGGTAGTTGGTTTGTGCAGGGTACTCAGCCGCCATGGTATCGATCTGTTTTACGCAGGGAATGATCCCCCTGGATTTCCTGATCAGGCGCAATTGTTTGATATGGTCTTCGATCTGATGGTTTTTGGATCGCAGCACCAGCCTGACAACCTGGAAATCTGAAAATCCGCGTATTTTGGCCTCCCTGAGGAGTTTGTCGGGGACTTCCTCCAGCTGGCAGCAGGCGGCAAGCAGGTCTTTAATATGGCAAATATGCTGAAGTTTTTCCAGGAACCACATATCTATCCTTGTAAGTCGTTGGATTTTCTTCAGGTCAATTTTTCTTTCCAGGGCCGCTTCAATGGCATAAATACGCAAGTCGGTCGGATTCTCCAGTGCTGTTATGATGTCGTCAAAATGGATGTCACTGTTTCCTACAAAACCATGGGTGCCCTGACCAATCATTCTCAGCCCTTTCTGGATTGCTTCTTCAAAGGTGCGCCCGATGGCCATCACCTCTCCGACGCTTTTCATGCTGCTGCCGATCTCTCTGGTCACACCCTGAAACTTTCCCAGATCCCATCGCGGGATTTTACAAACAACGTAATCCATTGCAGGTTCAAAAAATGCAGTTGTGGTTTTTGTCACGCTGTTTTTCAGCTCATGTAATCCGTAGCCCAGGCCCAGTTTGGCTGCCACATGAGCGAGGGGATAACCGGTGGCCTTGGATGCGAGGGCACTGGATCTGGAAAGCCTGGCATTGACCTCAATGACCCGGTAATCCAATGACCCGGGATCCAGGGCATACTGAACATTGCACTCACCCACTACACCGATATGGCGGATGATTTGTATGGCCACCTGGCGGAGAAAATGATACTCATCGTTTGACAGGGTTTGAGAAGGGGCCACCACGATGCTTTCGCCAGTGTGAATCCCGAGGGGATCCAGGTTTTCCATATTGCACACGGTGATGCAATTGTCAAAGCGATCCCTGACCACTTCATACTCTATTTCTTTCCACCCTTTAAGAGATTCTTCAATCAATACCTGTGGCGAATACGCAAAAGCGTTCCGGCAAAGGTCGGCCAGTTCCTGCTCATTGGAGGCGAATCCGCTGCCCATTCCCCCAAGGGCATATGCTGCCCTTACGATCACAGGGAATCCGATCTCGCGGGCCGATTCGAGTGCTTCAGGCATTGAGGATGCCGCCAGGCTTCTTGCCGTCTTTACCCCTATTTCTTTTAGCTTGCGGCTGAAAAGATCACGGTCTTCAGTGGCCTGAATGGCCTCAACGGGTGTTCCCAGTACTTCCACTCCTTCGCGCTGCAATACCCCGGAATTATATAACTCGACGCCGCAGTTCAGGGCGGTCTGTCCGCCGAATGCCAGCATGATTCCCCGTGGTTTTTCTTTTTTGATCACTTTTTCCACAAATTCCGCGGTTACCGGCAGGAAATAAACCTTGTCCGCAATACCTTCGGAAGTTTGTACCGTGGCAATGTTCGGGTTGATCAGGATGGTTTTTGCTCCCTCTTCCCGGAGGGCTTTAAGTGCCTGAGATCCTGAGTAATCAAACTCTCCGGCCTCACCTATTTTCAGGGCTCCTGACCCGAGCACAAGGATTTTGCCCGGGGCTTTGTACTGGTTGTTTATCGGCATGTTTTTCTGATTAAAAAGATGATCAGGATTTATGCCTGATCACTTCATTCATGAACTGGTCAAATAGAAATGCTGTGTCCGTTGGCCCTCCGGATGCTTCCGGGTGAAACTGGGTTGCAAAAAAGGGCATGCCGCGGTGCCGGATCCCCTCGCAACTCTGGTCATTCAGGTTCGAGAACCAGGGTAGCCAATCTTCGCTCAGGTTCTGGGTGTCTACTGCGTATCCGTGATTTTGGGAGGTGATGTAACAACGGTTGGTATCGTGACAAATGACAGGTTGGTTGTGACTCCGATGGCCATATTTCAGTTTGTAAGTGCCGGCTCCGGAAGCAAGGGCCATGAGCTGGCTCCCCAAACAGATACCAAAGACCGGTACTTGTTGCTGCAGCGCCTTTTTCAGGTGGGCAATTGCAGGCCTGCACAATGCAGGGTCTCCCGGGCCATTGGATATTACGAGCCCGTCGTATTGTTCACCTGTGTAATCAAAATCCCAGGGAACACATCGTATGGTGGTGTCGTGCTGCAGAAGGCTCCTTATGATATTGTACTTAACCCCGCAATCCACCAGAAGAATCTGATGGGTTCCCTTTCCGTATGTACGCACCCTATTTGTGGAAACCTTCGATACCGGTGTGACAGTGTCGTATTCCGGCCATGTCACATCCCTGTTGTCGAGTACAATTTTCCCACGCATACTTCCCTGTTCCCGCAGAACTTTTGTTACCGCCCGGGTATCAATCCCGTGAATTGCCGGAATGTGATGCCTGCTAAGCCAATGTCCCAGACTTTCCCTGGCATTCCAATGACTGAATTTTTCGGAATAATCTGTGACGACAAGTCCCTGAATATGGATGTTCTCTGACTCAAACCCGCTCATCAGTCCTTGATGCACCCCTGATTCGGGAATGCCGTAATTTCCGATCAGGGGATAGGTGGCCACCAGAATCTGACCGTAGTAGGAGGGGTCGGTCAGGCTTTCCGGGTAAGCTGTCATCGCAGTGTTGAATACCACTTCACCTGTTGCGGACCGGGGATGGCCAAAAGATTCTCCGGGAAACGAGCAGCCATTTTCAAGCACAAGTCTGGCATGTTGTTCAATCATGTTGAGTTTTTTCACTTTTTGGGGTCATCAATTGATGGATTGCCTTTTCTGCTTCATGGTGAGGAATCAGGGCACGTATGTGATGAAATTTATTCCTGATCATCTGAAATCCAGGGTTGCCGGTGCTTCCAATGTGGGTGTGCTTCATGGGCGGGTCAGGCGAAAACGCTCCGCTGCGGATGCTCGCTGCAACCTGCATATATGCTTCCCTGAACGGAACGCCTTTTATTACGCGTCTGTTGATCTCCTCCACACTGTATATTTTCTGATAACGGGGATCCTTTTCGATACCGGTTTTTATCCTGATATGCTTTATGAGAAGTTCAGTCATTGACAGGCATTTTTTCAGGGTGTCCACAGCAGGAAAAAGTGTTTCCTTGGTTAATTGCAGGTCACGGTGATAGCCTGTTGGCAGATTGAGGGTCAGGGCGCTGAGCTCAAATGGCAGGGTTTGCATCAGATTGCAGTGTCCCCTGATTAATTCTGCCAGGTCCGGATTTTGTTTGTGGGGCATGATACTGGATCCTGTGGTAATTTCTTCCGGGAGATAAAAGAATTTGAAGTTATCCCCGGAAAACAGGCAAATGTCTCCACTTAACTTTGAAAGCGTTGCGGCCACAGAAGCCATGGCCGTGGCAAAAGCTTTTTCGGCTTTTCCCCGGGTCATTTGTGCATAGATTGAATTTACATTCATCCCTTCAAAGCCCAGCAGCCGGGTGGTCAGTTCCCTGTCGACCGGAAATGATGAACCATAACCGGCGCCTGAACCAAGCGGATTCTGGTCGACCACGCCATATGCATATTGCAATGCCCGCATATCATCGGTAAGGCTCTCGGCAAAAGCTGAAAACCAGAGTCCGAAAGTGGATGGCATGGCTGCCTGCATATGGGTATATCCCGGCATGAAGTGGTCACGGTGGGATTCGCTTTTTTGCATAAGCAACTGAAATAAAACTTCCATTTTCCGGACCAGTTTCCCGATCTCCCGTCGCATGTAAAGCCGCAGGGCAAGGAGCACCTGATCATTTCTTGACCGCCCTGTATGGATTCTTTTCCCTGTTTCACCCAGTGCTTCTGAGAGGATGGCTTCAATGTAGCTGTGAACGTCTTCAGCCTCTTTGTCAATGATTAATTTGCCCTCCTGGCAATCCCTGTATAGTTTTCTTAAAAATCCGAGGGTGGCCTTTGATTCTGATGGTGAAATCAATCCTGTTTTTCCCAGCATGTATGCATGAGCAGCAGTCCCCGCCAGGTCGGCCCACAAAAGTTGCTGGTCGGGTTCATGGTCATGACCAGTTGTAAACTCCCAGACTTCCCGGTCGGTTGTTTTTTCTTTATTCCACAGGATCATAATTAATTGTTTTGTGATGAGCTGACCGGGTCTTTCCCGGTTTCCCGGAGGATGGTATGGTGTGCCATCAGTCGTATGGCATTGATTTTTATAAAACCTTCGCTGTCCTGCTGATCAAAGCCTCCTTCGATATCCATACTTGAAAGATCCTGGTTGTATAAAGAGCTGGGTGATTTCCGGCCCCTGACGATCACATTGCCCTTGTAAAGGTCCAGATCCACCACGCCATCAATCAATTCCTGGCTTTTGTTCAGGGATGCACGCAGGAAATCCATTTCAGGGCTGTACCAGAACCCGTTATATGCAAGTTCTGCAAACTTCGGAGACAGCATATTTCTCAGGCGCAAAACCTCTCTGTCCATTGCAATTCCTTCGATGTCAAGGTGGGCTGTGAAAAGAATGGTTGCTCCGGGAGTTTCATAGATCCCTCTGGATTTCAGTCCTACAAAGCGGTTTTCCACCATGTCCAGCAGTCCGATTCCGTTCTCGCATCCCAGCTTGTTCAGGTATGAAAAAATATTCAATGGACCTTCAATGATTGTATTTTTTTCAGGATGGGTTACTTTTACCGCGACTCCGTCTTTGAACTCAATGGAGATGCTGCTAATGCGATCCGGCGCATCCATCGGAGCGGTGATACGGGAAAGGATATCGTTTCCCGGAGCAAAACGTGGATCTTCCAGTACCCCAGCTTCATGGCTTATATGCAATAAGTTGTCATCTTCACTGTAGGGTTTTTTTAATGAAGCTTTAACCGGGATGTTTTTGTCCGCTGCATAATTCAACATATCGGTTCTTCCTTTGAATTGTTTCAGGAAACCCGGGTCTTTCCAAGGTGCCAGTACTTTTATTGCCGGATTCAGTGCGTAATAGGTCAGTTCGAAACGGACCTGATCATTCCCTTTGCCGGTAGCCCCGTGCGATACCCGGGTGGCGTTAAGCTTGTCGGCCAGGGCGATCTGTCCTTTTGCGATAAGCGGCCGGGCAAGGGCTGTTCCGAGCAGGTAGCGATTCTCATAAATGGCACTGGCCTGGATGGCGGGAAAAATAAAGTCCCTCACGAATTCTTCCTTCAGGTCTTCGATAACAACATCACTTGCCCCTATTTCGAGTGCCTTTTCCCTTGCTTCATCAAAATTGTCGTTCTGGCCCACGTCGGCAATATAGGCGATTACTTCGTAACCTTGCTCTAATAGCCATTTCAGGATCACTGAAGTATCCAGTCCTCCGCTGTAAGCAAGGATTACTTTTTCTGGTTGTTTGGTCATCTGGAAATTAAGTTTAGGATTGGTATTAATGTGACGGAAAAAACATATTGTCTTTAAGTGCAGGAAATATTGTTCTGAGGGCTTTTTTGATCTCTTTTCTCTCACTTCCTTCGGCCGGTATCAGTAAAATCGTATCGTCTCCGGCAATGGTGCCCACAATTTCGTACCGGCCTGCCTTGTCAATGGCAATGGCCACGCTATTGGCATACCCGGGCAGGGTTTTTACGATACCAAATTGGTTGGCAAAATGAATGGCCTGAATGGCTGAAGTGAGCAATGACTGATCCAGACCCGAAGCATCCTGAAGTGATTGATTTTGCCCGGGCAGTGAAAAAATGCTTCCCTTTTCAGGATCGGCTATTCTGCCAACCTGTAGAGCTTTTAAATCTCTTGATATTGTGGCTTGTGTGGGGTCGAAACCTTCTTTCTGCAATTTCTGCAATAATTCATCCTGACTGCTGATCTTTTCTGTCTGGATGAGTTTTTTGATGGCAAACAGCCGTTGTGATTTGGTGTCCATGATGTATAAATATGCAATTAAAATGCAAAAATATACAACACTTTATAGAGCACCAAACTTTTCCCGGAAAAAGAATTGGAAAGCGAAAGAAAATCAATTCCTGAGCCGCTGGTTCAGCCGCTGAACAGACTGGAAGTCGATGTAATACAGGAATCTGACCGAGAAACTGTTTACCTGGGGCTGGTCAATCATGTCCCTGATATTGTCTGAATAGCTGGGGGGCAATATGGTCTCGTGGTGGTCGATGACGTTCTTCCAGGCAAGGGTCATCTGGCTGCCCGGGGCAAAATGCCAGGTAAGCAGCATATCTACCGTAAAAGCATTGTAATTGATATCATTCACCCGGAGGTCTTCCTCAATGGGTTTGAGTCTGCCGTTTTGCTGCAGGAAGTAATATTGTCCGTCATAATCAACCCTTGACCAGTAATGCCTGAGATTGAGGTTTAGAGACAGATCATTATTGATGATATAAGTGGCCTCGTAGGTGTTGGTAATGGTGGGCGACTGTCTCCGGCCAAAATACACAGAATCAGGGTGATGTTGCCTGACGTAGCCAATGTCGTTGCGTTTTTTGTCATAATCAAAACCGTATGCCATATTCAGCCGGTCACTGATGCGAATGGTGGGTTTGATGCCAAAGCCATAGGACTCTTTCTCTTCGGCTGAAATCGTTTTGTCATAGGAAAAGCTTCCATCCACATAGACCCTCCTTCTGTAATCCGAGGAATAGCGCATGTCCATTCCGTAGGCTTCTTCAGTTCTGTAAAATCTGCCGGGAACCCTGGGTTCGAAATAGTCCCGTTCCCCCCTGGGATGGTAATTTACATTCCCGCTGATATGGAAGCGGGTGTCAAACAGCATCCGCATACTGTAATTGAGACGCAGATCTGTAAATGTATCCGGGTTATACAAACGGCTGTAATTCAGGTTGAAGGTGTTGGTCAAGGACAGAAACCTCCAGAACGGATCGAAAATATTGTGGCTGAGGGATAACCCATCATCTACCCTGTTATTTCTCCGCAGAAAGCCCATGTCATTCTGGTCATAATCATCACTGATTACATTGCGGTTGTAATTGTATTGCCAGGTTCCGCCGAATTTACCGATCCTGAAATCGTATTTATGACCATAAATGTCATCCCTTTCTGAGAAATATTGCTGGCTGACTGCCCCCGATCCGCTGATGCGGAACATATTGCTGCTGTCATTCAGACGGAATTCCGTCCCGGTAACGTTTGCCGTGTATCCTTCAGCAGACCCGGCTACATTCGTGTTGACCAGGCTTACAAAGGAATTGTTGCGCAGGCTCTTGTCCGCGACGATCAGGTTGTAATTGGTGAAAGGCTGGGTGACAACTTCCCTGGTTTCCCCGGTAATGGAGTCTTTAAGAATGGCTTCGCTTGCAGCCGTCATGGCGTTGAAAAAACCCAGTCCCAGCCCGGAGCTTGTGCGCCCTGATACTTTTGTGGCATTGATCATCCGTGTTTCCAAGGGGTTGTCTTTGATGATCTCATGCTCTTCCCGTTCTCCTGCGGCCCGGTTATAGTTTCGGGGCCGGGCTCCGATGCGGCGTGAATAAAAAAGGTCGGCTTTGCCGAAAAGTTCCATTCCCTCTGTGAAAAACTGACGGTTTTCATCGTACTTAACCTCATAGGGCGACAGATTCAATACTTTTGCATCAGATTGCACCTGGCCGAAGTCTGGAATCAGTGTCATGTCCATCGTAAAACTGGGGCTGATGCCATATTTTACGTCCATCCCCCCGTTGAAGGAATTTGCCCAGCCCCTGTCCATTCCGTTTTTTTCCACATAGCCGGACAAGTAGGGATAAAAAGCCAGTCGAATAGGTGGTTCAACCCCGTTGATGCCGTTGAGTCGTCCCATGTAGGCAAGTTCATTACCAACTCTGCGGCTGACAAAGTTCCAGGATGAGGTTTCGCGAGTCCGGCGTACTTCCCGCCAGAAGTTAATACCCCATTCCTGCATTTCTCCGCGCGGAAAGCGCAGTGCGGAATAGGGGATTTCCATTTCGACAATCCAACCCTCATCTGAAATACTTACTTCACTGATCCATACTGCATCCCAGTTGGTGTCCCCACCACGGTGTGCACCGCCTGAGATATTGCTGTCAGTTTGCACCCCGGATGAGGATACCTGAAACCTGAATCCATTGATGCCGTCATCAAAAGGATTGATATCCACATAAAAGCGGTCTGCATTCAGGTTGTTCCCTGAGTTTCGCAGACCCATTTCAGTAAGGATACTGTCCGGGTGGTCAAACATTTTGGCGGCGATGTATACAGCACTGTCATCATATAATACCCGAACTTCTGTTTCCTGACTGGCGGGCCGGTCATTGTGGGGTTCATACTGATAAAACCTGCTTGCCACATTGGCTTTTTCCCAGGCCGGGTCCTGCATCGTCCCATCAATCACTGGCGGATCTGAAACCCTGACGGCATTCAATAATTTACGACTGTCCGAAGCATAGGTATGAGTCAATCCTGGAAACAAAATAATAAGCAAAATCAGGGAGGCGGGTATGCTGAAGCGAATCCTGTTCATCAAAATAAGTAAAGAAAACTAAAAGAAACCTGTTGTCGGCGCAAAGATATAAAAGCTCCCCGCTTACTGACTATCGTGCCGGGCTTATTATATATAAAGCATAAGTCGCTATGTGATTTTTTATTATTTTTCGATAAACTACCCGGTTACAGGTCGACAGAGACGGCTGGTCTGTCATAATTCCGGAAATGGATATGTTTCAATCGTACATCAGGGAGGTAAGTGATGCTTGCAGGATCATAAGTGCCTGGTAGGCTGAAGACTTCAAGGGAGTCTTTTTCCGGGTAAATGTTCCAGATGGTGGGAGAATATCCTTGTCCGTTATCGCTGAATCCGGATATTGCAATGTGTCCGTCCGGGTGAAAACTCCCCTCTTCAAACAGGCAGGCCGGACCACAAAACAGCAGGCGTTCCCTGGTGTGATTTTTCAGATCTATCAGCCCGATTTCCATATCCGCACCCCTGCCCTGGAAAATTAACCCTCCTTCCGAATCCTCTTCAAGAACAAGATGGTAACTGTCGAGATCTATCGCCAGGGTAGAATCGGAATTGAAAACAAACAAAGCTGAAAAAGGGTCTTCCCTGTTAATTTCGAATGGTTGTTTTTCCAAACGATATGGACGCGCGTAGGTGGCAGAGTCAGTGAAATCTTCCTGATCAAATCCGTAGTAATCCAACCATCTTTCCATGCGTTGGTCGGGCCAGGATTTACCGGCTTCTTCGCTGGTAGACGGATCCGATGCTTCAGGCCGGGGGCCGCAAGCCTGAAGCATCAGAAGCATGGAAATGAGAATTATGCTGACTTTTCTGGTCATAAGATTAATTTTTTCAGAATCTCCATCCTAAAAGGTTCCAGAAGTAAAACTGCCAGATACTTAACAGGAAGGCCAGTGTAGCAAGCCCATAAAATAAACGGCTGCTGTTTTTGGTTCGTGGAACTTTCCAGATGTAAATATTACTGCCGATCATAATGAGGGTAAACGGAATTGCTGCAATGGGAAAAAACAAGGCAAATTTAATGCCAGAAGGGATTCCGAAAATGATTTCCTCTCCTCCGGCTGATGAAAAAAGTAAAAGGTAGAACAACAGGAAAAACAGCGACGTGATCCAGGCGATTGCTTTCGGAAATACCGGAAGGTTATGAAGTGCCCTGGGCTTTTTGTCGTATTGTCTTCTGGCAAAATAAAGCCAGGGCCACACGATCAAAATATACAGCACACATAGCAGAGTAATTACCAGGATAATCAAATGATAATGCATCTGGTACATTCCGGTAACCCGGTTAAATGCCATGATGGGGTATTCTCCGAGGTATAGTTTTTTTGCTGCTTCTCCGTCCTGCCGGCTGAAACCCACATAGGTGTTACGCTGATTTATGAAAAAGGTGGTGCTGTCTACCGGGATAAGCTGATGAGTTTCACCGAACATATCCCGGAGATGAATTCCTTCCCCGGTTGAGGTTACCTCAAGGTTGTTCATGCTCCCGATGATCTTCAGTAAGCTGGAGTGCGGACGCCTGCTGGACATGTATTGTCCTTCAAAACCTGCCAGGTATTCGGGGCTGAGGTCAATGGAAGCCGGGGGTTCCTGAGGTGCAGGAAAGTAGCGATCCAGAAAATGGTCCAGCACATTGTTGTAACTCTTTTGTGCATTTTCTCCGTTAAAAGACATAAACAGTGCCGTATTGTGCTCCGGAAATAAGGCAAGCAAAGAGTGGAAAAGGAAAGTGTTGCCTCCGTGGCCGATGATCCTGATGTGCCTTCTGCTGCTGTCAATGAATCCGTGGAGGGCCGGGTTCATGTAATCTGCGTGTTGCAAGACCGGTTCCTGCATAATGGCATAAGTGGCTGAATCAAGCAGGTTGATGGTATCGTGTCTGGTTTGGTTCAGAAGGGCGTCCATGAAAATGGCCATATCGGAAGCGGTAGAAGAGGCTCCACCGGCGCCTGTCATCGGAACCACCTCAAAACCCCTGGATCTGAACCGGCCTTCCTGCCATGCATAACCGGTTGACAGGTGAGGCTGCAGGTGATCGGGGACTGGTTGCCTGAATGTGGAGAAGTTCATCCCCAGAGGAGTGAAAATATGAGTTTCTGCGTACTCTTCAAAGGGCATCCCGCTCGCTTTTTCAACAAGGAGTTGTGCAAGTCCCGTTCCGTGATTGCTGTAGGCTGCTTCATGAAGGGGAGGCATAATACGGCGTGGAAGTTTTTTGCGGAATTGTTCTTCCAGTGGCGGAACCGGATCTTCTTCCCGAAGGAAAAGGTGAAGCAGCACATCCTCAAATCCGGGGGTATGAGACATCAGGCTGCGCAATGTGACGGGTTCATCATATTTTTCGGGAATGCTGAATGAAGTGAGGTATTGGTTAATGTCAGCATCAAGGCTGAGGTTTCCCTGCTCCACCTGCTGCAATACGGCAATCCATGTGAAAAGCTTGGAAATGGAACCCAGTCTGAAAAGACTGCGATCGGGATCCACCTTGTTACCTGCCCCGATATTGGTATATCCGTAACCTTTGTTTAATAATAGCTCTCCATCGTGGATGAGTGAAATGGTGGCGCCGGCGATTTTCAATTCGTCCATCGTGGCAAGGATCACTCCGTCCATAAATGCTTCAAGGGAGAGGGTGTCCTGAAAAGAGGGGGCGGGCAGGGTGTCAGCGCGAACAGTGTCATTGTTTGCACTGAGTGATTGACCTGTCCATAAAAGAAAAAGCAGAAACAGGCAGGAGAAGCGTATTGGTTTGTTCATCGGAGGGGGTATTTATTAGAAAGGGTAAATATAATAAACCTGTATAAAAAATCCCTCTCCTGTCGTTGCGATATTTTTACAAGTCGACTTTTCCGTTGATTTTTTCCAGTAAAAGGAAAATATCATCCACGCAACCACCGCACACGGTGCCTGCCGAGGTGGCATCACCCACCTCCTCAATGGTTTTGAGTTTCTGGTCGCGGATGGCTTTTTCTATTTCGCTTTGCGTGATTTCGTTGCATGTACAAATGATCGGATCTTGCATGGTTTGTTGGTTAGTCGGCGCTGACGCGCCTCCGGTTAGTCGGCGCTGACGCGCCTCCAGTTGTTAGTTAGTCGGGGGCTGCGCCCCCTCCAGTTGTTGGTTAGTCGGCGCTGACGCGCCTCCGGTTAGTCGGCGCTGACGCGCCTCCAGTTGTTAGTTAGTCGGGGGCTG